>CBDURX010000073.1:0-7565 GCA_965369485.1 uncultured bacterium
CGTCCATCTCCAGCGGCACCAGCACAGTGGGACACTGCCAGATGTCGCGGTAGATCCCGTGACGTCGCAACCCCTCCATCACCAGCGCATCGGCCTCGCGCAGCAGGTTCAACCTCGCCAGGGTCGTGGTGGCGGCCAGGGGCCGGAACGTCCGGGGCATGCGGGGCACCAGGTTCCAGAGGCAGCGGTTGATCCCGCCCATCGTCTTGAAGATGGTGCCCGCGGCCTCTTGTAGACTGTCCCAGTCCGCCTCACCTCCCAGCAGTACGGGATGCTCGTAGGAACGCAGGTCCGCCTTCACGCCCACCGACCTGATGGGCAGCGGCGTCCCCTGCAGGCCGAAGCGGCTGGCTATCTCCACCACAGCGTCGGCCATTTCAGCCAACCGGTCCGCGTCGGCCACCTCGCCGTCGGAACAGAGCAGTCGCACGCCGAGGCCGGGCCCCGGGAACGGGTGCCGCCAGATGACTTCCTCGGGTATGCCGAGCTTCTCGCCCAACTCCCGCACTTCCACCTTGTAGAGGTCAGACAGCGGCTCGATCACCTTTCCCGCCGCGAGCATCTCCTCGATGATCGGCACGCGGTTGTGGTGGGTCTTGATGGTATCGGCGCGCTTGGTGCCGCCGGTCTCGATGGTGTCGGGGTAGATGGTGCCCTGGCCCAGGAGGTGATCCTCGAGGCCCAGCCGCCGCGCCTCACGTTCGAACACCTCAACAAAGGTCGTGCCGATGAGGTGGCGTTTCTGTTCCGGCTCGACCACGCCGGATAGCGCCGAGAGGAACGCATCGCCGGCGTCGACGAAGTGCAGATTCTCGTCCAGGCCGAGGCGCGCGAACATCTCCATCACCTTGCGACTCTCGTCCTTGCGCATCAGCCCGTTGTCCACGTGTAGCAGATTCAGCTGCTCAGGTCCCAGGGCATGGCCGAACAGCCTGGCCGCCACCGTCGAGTCGACCCCGCCCGAGGCGAGAAGGAACACCGAGCCGTCCCCCACGCGGTCGCGGATAATCGCCACCTGCTCCTCGATGTAACTGTCCATGGTCCACGTGGGCCGGCAGCCGCAGATCCCCAGGGCGAAATTGGCGATCATCTCGTCGCCGTGGGTCGTGTCGTCCACCTCGGGATGGAACTGGAAGCCGTAGCGGCGCAGTGCGTCCGAGCCGATGGCGGCGAGGCGATGAGGTTCGCTGCCGTCACCCAGGAGCGTGTAACCCAGTTCCTCGAACTCCGGTCCCACCGCCGTGACCGAGTCGAAGTGGCTCATCCAGACCTGCTCGGTCCGGTCCAACCCCGTGAACAGGGGGTGCTCGCCTAAGATGTGCAGGTCGGCGCGACCCCACTCCTGCTTGCCGTGGACCACCTGGCCGCCGTAGTGCTTGGCGATTTCCTGGTGTCCGAAACAGAAGCCCAGGATCGGCACGTCCAGGTCGAAGATCTCCTTGTTGTAGGTGGAGTCCTCGCCGAAGGCGGACAGGGATGGGCTGCCGGAGAGGATGAGGCCCTTGTAGCCGGCGAAGGCCTCGATGGAGTCATCGGGCTGGCGGATCTCGGCCAGGACCTGCTGGCGCCGCACCTTGGTGGCGATGAGGTGGGCGTACTGGCCGCCGAAGTCGATGACGGCGATGGTGTCGTGCTGCATGGCTACCCTCTGACCCTTCCGGACGGCGTCATTCCTGCCCCAGGAGTGCGTCGGCGAGGAGCGTGAGCGTTTTGCTGGCCGGTCCCGTGAAGAAGAAGTCGGTCCGGGCCGGCGCGGCGGAAGCCGTGGCAAAGAGACCGAACCATCCCGCGCCGGTAATACCCCGGGTCAAGTCCGTCTCCTCCGTGTTGAACTCGAAGATCAGACCGCCGTGTTCCTTTACCACCGCCGGCAGCCCGGCGGCGGGGTAGACCTGGGCCGAGGTCCCCACGACCAGCAGCAGGTCGCACCGGCGCAGAGCTTCCGTCGCCGTGTCCATCCCGCGGACATCCTCCCCGAAGAGCACCACGTTGGGCTTCAGGGCGAAGTGGCACTGTGGGCAACGAGGTAGATCCTCTGGTACTTCCTTTCTCTCTGCCAATATCTCGGGCTCGGCGGGACCAAGCCAGCCGCACTGCAGGCATTGCAGGTGATGGTGATCTCCGTGCAACTCGACCACGGAACGGCTACCGGCGGCCTGGTGCAGGCCGTCCACGTTCTGGGTCACCACCGTGTCGAGCCGGCCGGCGACTTCGAGGCGAGCCAGGGCTGCATGGGCCGGGTTGGGCCGCTTACCCACCAAGGTGCGGCCAAGGGTGCGGTACAGCCGCCAGGCCTTGGCGGGGTCGCGCAGAAACACATCCAGTGTGGCGTACTCGTCCGGCGCGAACTCCGTCCACAGTCCGCCGGGACTGCGGAAGTCGGGGATACCGCTCTCCACGGAAATACCGGCGCCGGTCAGGGCGGCGGCGGACCCGGACACAGCAAAGGCCTCCACCGCTTCCTGGAGATGCCCCTCGTCCACGCCGGGAATGATCGTGCGAGTCATGGTCTGCATGGTACACCAGGTAGAGGGCGGAGTCGACGCAGCAGGGGGTGGGTTAAAAGACCAAAAATCCCCGCCGTAACCGCTTAATGAAGACTTTTATAATCTCCAGAGATTTCTCGGAGCTGAGCGGCCGAGCAGGTTTGTTGAGCCGGCGGAGCTCATGATGTATAATGGCATGCTGACTCGACCCGGTACTCATACGAACAACATTGCTTGGACACAGCCAATGAATGATGTGGGTCGTCGCTCCATTCTCTTTCCCGATCGGCCCTCGATGATCTCGCCCGGATCGCAGACGAAGAGTCATGTTCACAGGGAACGCCTCCTGAAATTGATACTGCCGGTCCTGGCGACAATGATCGCTCTCGCCACGGCCGAGGTAGTCCTCCGGCAGCTGAGGCCCGATCTGGGCTGGCATCTGCAGAAGGATCCCTTACTGGGCTGGACCAGCGGGGAGTACCTGGAGTTCGATCCCCTCGCCACGCCGGACACCGGGGCGGTGCGCCTGCTTTTCCTGGGCGATTCCTTCCTCGCCGGCTCCGGCATCACCCATCTAGAGGAGAGGTTTCCCAACTGGGTGGGGCACAGGCTCTCGGGGGTACAGGTTCAGATCATCGCTGCCGGCGGTTGGGGAACCGATCAGGAACTGCTGGCCTACCTTGTCAAGGGAAGGAGCTGGCAACCCGATTTCGTGTTCCTGTGCTTTTGCGCCAACAACGACCTCTCCAACAACCTGTCCAACAGTCACGGCAGCACCGCCCTGATGAAGCCGTACTTCACCCTCCAGGAAGACAGTGCGCTCCAGCTGTGGGATCACACCGGACATCCCCTCGCGATGGATAACTGGCCCGTGAGCAAGCAGCGGGAGTCTTTCCGCAGTCACCTGCTGGATTACGTGCGTTTCCGGCTGGGCAGAATCACCGCGCAGCCTCCTCCCTGGTATGCGGACGTGGATCCTCGCTACCAGATGTTCTTACGCGCGGCGGAACGGTCGAACGAGCTGTACGCTTTGGGAGACAGTCTGACCTGGTCACCGCAGGACGGTGTGAACCACGTGTCGGCCTACATCCACGAACCCTTTCCCCTCAACTCGTACCAGTGGTCTCTGTGCGAGGAGATGTTGCGGCGGTTGAGCACGGAAACGGCTGCACAAGGCGCGCAGCTGGTGGTCGTTCTCCTGCCCGTGACCTACAGACCGCGGGATCCGGAGTTCATCCTCGGCAGCTCTCTAGAGCACGGGTTCAATACTCCCACGGGTGAGTTCACATTCCGCACCGCCGAACCCAACGACCGCATCAGTGGTATTTGCTCCCGCCTTTCCATACCTCTGTTCGACCCCGCGGACGAGTTCCGGCGGATCGTACAGGAACACCACCTCGAGAAACTGTGCTGGTTAGACCCCGAGGACCGTCACTTCTCGGCGGTGGGCCACAGGATCGTGGCCAATCTGCTGATTGACCACTTGCGAGAGAGTTATCCCGAGAGTTTCGAGCTTCGTGGGGATTGACCAGAATCACAGGGATCGATCCCGAATCAGGGCGGAACCGTCCACTCGACGACGATATCCCGGTCAGGCAGAAAATCTTCGGCCTCGTACAGGTAGAAAACCTTGCCGTCAGCCTCCTGGCGTTCGAACGGGAAGCTGAAGCGCTGCGGTTCCGCGCCGGTAGGCAGGTAGATCTCGAAGCGTGCGTGGCGCAGGGGGCGGCCCCAGGCCTGCGTCGTGGTCACGATGTAGCGTGCGTAACCGGTATGTAAGGCCTGACGGTAGACTGTGCGCACCTCGAGTTCCGGGCCGAGGTCCAGAGGGATGCGCCAGCGGGCCGCGTGGCGCGCCGGGATCTCTTCGAAGGGCAATGTTTGCCAGGGATCGCCCGGGGACCGGCACTCCAGAAGCACCGTCCGGGCTCCACCCAGGAGGCTGTCCGCGGGGTAGGGGTAGAACAGGGAGGCGTAGGGCGCGTTGGTCCGCCGGCAGAGGAGGCGGTAGATCCCCTCGACTTCCAGGGAATCCTCTGCAACGAAGAGGCGGACGACCTCGGAATCGAATTGCAGCGGTAATGCTTGGCGAGCCGTGTGTGCTCCAGAGGATGGCGGCTCGGTGGGTTGTGAGGTATCTGTGTGGCCGGCTGTGCTCATGCAATCGGCACGTGCGGTGGCCAACGTCGCAACAGATGTGCAGACCATCACCCACAGAAGGTTACTGAACCGTCCACCGCTCCATATCACCGGTACAGCACCTTCACGAGGCCCCAGGTGGACGCGACCGGTTCTGGACCGTCCGGTAAGTCGTAATCCCCGACCGCCGTGGGCGGCATGACCTCGAGGTTCACCCAGGTACAGCCGACGCACTGGTCCATCGCGCGGACCCAACCGTCGTAATATCCCTCCTGGAGCTCGGAGGTGTCCACCGTGAGGGTGACCATGTAGTCGTTCCAACCGATCTCCTCGTAGTCCAGCGACATCCAGCTCTCGTCAGCCACGAAGGTCGTGGGGCAGGGATACACGAAATCTCCGCCGAAAATGGGCACGTGTATATCCCTCTGGACGATTTGTCCCACGGGAACGTGCAACTCGAGCACGTCCGGGTCGGGATGCGGATTGCAGGGCGAACCCAAGTTGCACAGAGTGTAGCAATAGGTGCACTCCACACCGGCATCCGCCCTGCCGACCATGAGGTAGGCATCCGCGGGTGAGTCGGGACAGCCGGCGACGAAGATATTCTCGAAGGCTTCGAACTGGCCGAAAGAGCCGTACCCCTGCACGTCGATGATGAACCGGGCGGCGAGAAAGACCTCGTCACTCCACACCGGACATGTTGGCCAGGTGATGTCCATGATGGCCTGGTTGCCGATTATCTCGACGGGCCCTTCACCGCCGTGGCAGATCTCGTAGTCCAGCAATGTCCACTGCCCGGGCCACTGCACCATGGTCAGCAGGCTTTGGACTCCGACGGGGCGTTCGAACTCGAAGGTCAACAGGAACAGGTCGAACTCGAGGACGCCGTCGGCAGCGGTGTGGGAGACTATCTGCGAGCAGTCGGCGATGGGATTCGTGACGCAGAAATCGGGGTTGACGGGCTGGACGTGGATCAAGATTCCCCCGGGGGGCAGCGGATTGGCGCTTGCGGGACCGGTCGTGACGACCATGATTCCCCAGGCCAGGGTCGCGGCCAGGACCGCCGTGGCGCAACGGATGACCGGTTTGCGTGACATCATGGCAACTCCTTTGGTGGCAGGGTGTTCCATGTATCAATCGCTGTAGGGAAAAAGGTCTCCTCTCAACATGCATATTTTAACACAGTGTGTTCAATTTGTCCGCTAAATTACGAGCCGGAAATGCAGTTGCTGCCTCGCCAGGTGAGTCGGCCGGTGGTATGATCGTCGGGCTGCAATGCGCAAGGTATACGAATATCGGGATAATGTGTGTATAATGAGGATGTAGGCCTTTTCCACCTGATTTCAATACGGGAGGAGTGAGGGTTGAAGATCAAGAGAAAACAGCACGGGGACGTCATGGTTCTCGAGCTTTCCGGCAAGGTGATGGGCGGTCCGGACTACGAGAAGTTCCATACCGAGATCAAGTCCCTGATCAACGAAGGGTATATCGATATCCTCCTCGACTTCTCCAAGGTGGCGTGGATCAACTCCACAGGCATCGGTCTCCTGGTGACGGGTTACCACACCCTGAAGAAGAACGGTGGCCGCATGAAGGTCTGCAGCGTCAGCCCGCGCGTCGAGAGCATCATCATGGTCACCCAGCTGGACCGCGTGTTCGAGGTCACAGCGTCCTGCGAGGAAGCGCTGGCCTCCTTTGGGCAAGAGTGACATCGAGCAAGTACGGGTGCGCTTTCTCGACCCCAACCTCCGCATCGTCTACGCGGTGACCCTCATGGCGGTCATGGGCGTGGCCGTCATCGCGCCGGCTTTGCCCAAGATCGCCCGAGACCTCGCCCTCACACCCCAGTCCGTGGGGCTGTTGATCACCGCCTTCACCGTCCCCGGCGTGGTGTTGACACCGTTGCTGGGAGTACTGGCCGACCGTTATGGGCGGAAGCGGATCCTGATTCCCTCCTTGTACTTGTTTGCCTTGGCCGGTGGGGCCTGCGCCCTGGCGCGGGATGTACCGATGCTCCTGGGTCTGCGCTTTCTGCAGGGGATCGGCGCCGCGGCTTTGGGTTCGCTGAACGTCACCCTGATCGGCGACCTCTTCGCCGGGCGGGAACGGGTCACCGCCATGGGTTACAATGCCAGCGTCCTGAGCCTGGGGACGGGGTCTTACCCGCTCGTTGGCGGTGCGTTGGCCGAGCTGAGCTGGCGACTACCGTTCCTGGTGGCGTTGCTGGCGTTGCCGGTAGGCTGGATGGTGCAATTCCGCCTCGACAATCCCGAACCGCACGTCACCCAAACCCTGCGTGGCTATCTTGGGGGCCTGTGGGCGAACGTCTGGCGACGTGAAGTGGCGGGGCTGTTCTCCGTCAGTGTGATGACCTTCGTCCTGCTCTACGGGTCGGTGTTGACCTACTTTCCCCTGTACATGGACCAGACCTTCGGCGCCTCGCCAGCGCTCATCGGCCTGCTCATCTCCAGTCAGTCGCTGGCCACGGCAACCGTATCATCCCGCCTGGGCCGCTTGTCGCGAAGATACACGCAGCGCAGCCTGATCCTGTGCGCCTTCCTGCTTTACGGTATTTCGCTGGCACTCATCCCGCTGCTACCTGACTGGCGGATGCTGTTCCTGCCGGCCTTGCTGTTCGGAGCCGCCATGGGCCTGAACATCCCCAGCCTGCAGACTCTGCTGGCTGGCCTGGCGCCTACCGAGAGGCGGGCGGCGTTCATGTCCATCAACGGCATGGTACTGCGCCTGGGTCAGACCCTGGGCCCGGTGCTGATGGGGGCGATGTACGTCTGGGGTGGGATGAAGGCGCCGTTTTTCGGGGGGGCACTATTGGCGGTGGGGATGGTGGGGTTGGTGTTGGGGACGTTGATTGGGGGTCGTGACAGTGCCGGGAAATGAGATCCCACAGTCTAAGGCCCTTGATGATGGTGGGATTTGGGA
>CBDURX010000074.1:0-7538 GCA_965369485.1 uncultured bacterium
CCGCGTAGCCGAGCTTTTCGTTGTTCGCACCGGTCACCTCCAAATCCGGGCTCAGGGAAAGCTCCGTGCCGCCGAACCAGAAGTAGACACGTCCATGGGTCACACTGGCGCCACCGTAATCCGGTGTGCCGACTAGGAGGCCCAGCGAGCTGGCCGGATCGTCGGCCCAGAGGCGCAATTCGCTGATACTGGCGCCAAAGTGATTGAGGGCCACGCCCGCCGGGTCGTACAGGTGCACATCCGCGTCGGCCGAGACCGGCAACAGGAACACGAACAGCAGAATGGCGTAGAAATTGCGTTTCGCCACGGAAAGACCTCCTGTTTGGTTCAGGGGCGAGCATCCTTGCCTTAGCTAGAATCATACCGATTGAGGTGCGTGTAGAAAAGTCTTGATTCTTCCCTTCCCCTACCGCCTACTGGGCGACGGTGCGGGAACTGCAAGCGAAAGGAATCCCCCTGTTCACCCGAACCTGGCAAATCCTGGCCTGTCTGTGCCTGGGAGCCTGCGGCTTAGGCATGGTTTTGGGCCTGAGTGTCCTGGCCACCGCCCCGCCACCAGATTCCACGTCGTATGGTCTGGGCGGTCCCGCCGAACCGGCCTTGCCGGCCAAGGCGGCACCGGATTCCCTCGCGGAGCAGTCCCTGTTGTGGAATGCGGTGGAGCCGGATGGCAGTGAGTTCCGCATCGGGCCCAACCAGAGCTTCTATGATGCGCTGCAGGAACACAACGCACCCCACAGTGATATCATGGCCCTGGTGGAGAGTTGCAAACCTTACCGCAACCTGCGGCGCGTGCAGCGCGGTGACCTCTTCCTCCTGGTTCAGGACCAGGACGGGGGTATCCGTAAGCTCAGCTTCGATCTGGACCTGGAATCATACCTGGTCTTCATCCGGGAAGGCGACGCTTACCGAGTCCTGGAAAGAACTTATCCCGTCACCAGAAACCTCAGTGGAGTCAGTGGCACCATCCAGAGCTCTCTGTACGCCAGTCTCAAGACTGCGGGAGCGCCTCTCTCACTGGCCGCGAAGATGAACGACATCCTGGGCTGGGAAATCGATTTCCACCGTGACCTGCGTCAGGACGACACCTACCAGATCCTCTACGAGGAGATCTGGAAGGACGGCGAGTTCGTCCGCACCGGCCCCATTCTGGCCGTGGAGTTCGTCAACAAGTCCCGTACTCACCGTGCCTTCCGGTTCGTCTGCAGCGACGGCCGACCCGGCTACTATGACGAGAAAGGTTGCAACCTGCAGAAGCAGCTGCTCCGGGCGCCCCTGGAATACTCCCGTGTCAGCAGCCGTTTCTCGTGGCGCCGCCTCCACCCCATCCTGAAGCGATACATGCCGCATCTCGGTGTGGACTACGCCGCTCCCGTCGGCACACCGGTCCGCGCCGCCGGGGACGGTAGAGTAGTGGAAATGGGGCGCAAGAAGGGTAACGGGCGATACCTGAAAATCAGGCACACCAACAGCAGCTACGAGAGCTACTACCTGCACCTATCGCGCTACGCCCGGGGAATCAAGAAGGGGGCCACGGTCCGCCAAGGGGATGTCATCGGATTCGTGGGCGCCACTGGGTACGCCACCGGTCCCCACCTCGACTTCCGGATCAAGAAAAACGGCAGGTTCGTCGATCCCCGCAAGGTGAAGTTGCCTCCGGCCGACCCGGTCACAGAGACGTCCCGGTCGGAGTTCGCACTCCTCGTCGAGCGCTACAACCGGACCCTGGACACTCTGCACTCGCCATCCTCTCCCCACCTGGTCACCCTGGCAAGAAACGCCCCCCTGGTGACGCTCTGGGAGCCGCCACAGGCCAGCCGAGAGCCGCCGGCCGACTCCAAGATGCAGATCAGGAGCGGTTCCCCAGGCGGAGGGCCGTAAAAATCGAACGGAAGTTGATCAGCATGTCAGGCGGAATGAGCAAGAGCTTGCCGTCGGCGGGGAAATATGCCGCCGGCTCGCCCGTTCCGGCGAGCTTCCCGAAATTGACGACTATGCTGTGACGTCCCGGCACTCCGGAGAGCCAGAGTGTCAGCTCGGTCCGCTCCCGGCCGGCGAGGGGATTCCCTGCGGTAACCGGCGGCAGAACCGAGACGATGGACAACCGCTGCAGATGATGAATCAGGTCGGCGCAGACGTTGTGCGCGGTGATCGTATCGACGCCGGTGGCTGCCGGTGGTAAGACACTCCGCCAGCCGTCCGAACTGCGCACTGCTCGCAGTCTCCGTGCTCCGTCTTGCCACAGGGAGAAGGAGTCCACCGCCGTCCAGGCCAGGGCCAGCACGTCAGTTTCCAGAAACTCGGCCAGGGGGGCCGAGAGTGCCGCCATCGCTTCCCCCGTGACATACAGAATATGGTCACGGCCGTCCCGGTTAGCCGACACCATAGCGTCGTCATGCGCAGAGCCGAAGGCCGCCGCCAGGTGAGGCGTCCCGGCGCCGGGGGTGACACGCACCGCAACCGTCGGCGGTCTGAGACCTGCCCGCCGCAGTTCCGCACTGCTGGCGGGCAAGGGACCGAACTCTGTAATCCGGGTCTCCCCCAACATGTAGAGCAGGTGGAACAAGGCTCGCTCGTCCGCCCGCCAATAAGTGGCGCCGTCACGTTGCAGCCGCCTGTCGCCGTAGTGACGGTCGTAGGCCGGAGCCACCCGGCCCAGACGGCGGGGTGACTGCTGTGGCAAACGCACCCACCAGGAGGTATCGTCCAGCCGGATGAAGAGCTCCTCTTCCAGCGCGCCGACGCGCCGGATGGCGACACTCTCCACCTCTCTCCTGTCGAAGGCAGGCCACAGTCTGCGCAGGCGAACCGCGTTGGGTAGAGTTTGTAACTGACGACCCAGCTCCTCCGGCAGCGTGAAGACAGTGCGACGCTCAGCCCCGGACGCGTAGAAACGGCCGCTGACCGGGTTGCTCACGCCGACCGCAAGGGTCATCGTGTGATCATCCTCGTCCATGACCATCACCCCTAGAGCCTCAGCCGGATCCAGGCCGTAACCGGGGCGCCGGTCGGTGGTATCGGCCAGGACGGTCACCACCCGGCTCTCGCACAGCAGTGCGATCAACCTTGCGGCGATGTACGGCTCGACGCGGTCTTGCCATGGACCGACCCGGTTGTGACCGGACAGGCGCCAAGCTTCCCCCGCACGTTCCAGCAAGACGGAGGCGCCGCCCTGGACCACCTCCAGTCGCGTCACCCTCTCGGCCGAGAAGGGCAGCAACACACCGGCGTCTTCACGTCCAGGCTCCGTGTCGTTCCCGCCCTCGAAGATCAGCAGCCAGACGGCCACGGCGACCAAGAGCAAAGCCAGCGGGACGACGCTGGCGGGGAGCTTGCCACTGCGGGAGGCCATGTATCTCACACACCTTCAACGTCTTGCCTCGGCTATGGTGTCCACTGGGACTGCCGAGTCAGCAGCGATGGCAGGATCAACGCTTGCGGCGGTGGCGGGCCACGGAGACCACGCTGACCGCGCCCACCAGTAACGGCCAGCCCAGGATACATCCCCAACCGATGGCTTCTTTCTGCGCCACGGTCAATACCACAGGCTCGCCCACCGAGCCGCGAGGACGCAACGCGATGAGGACTCGTTCGCGGGCCAACCAGCCCAGCATGTTCAGTAGCAGATCCCTGTTGCCGTAGAGGTTCAAGTTCTCGTTCACCGCGAAATCCGAGTCCCCCACCACGATCAGGCGAGCCGTGGCAGCCTCCGTGAACACGGAAACAGGCAGGCCGGACTCGTCGCTCGCCTTGAGTGATCGCCAGGTCTGCAGGACGGGATCGTCCGACTCTGCAAGTGGTGCGGCGCGGGGACCTGGGGAGAGATGCTGGCCGGACCGGAAGAGAGTCCGTTCCACCTCCAGAGCCACACCAAACGCCAGCGGCCCCGGCCGGTCCACGCCTTCTTCGAACCGCAGTTTGCCCGCGGCCCAGTGGTCCCTGCTCTTCACGGCCCACGTCGCGGCATCCGTCATCAGGATCGCCTCGCCGCTCAGCCCTTGCTGACCACGTCTGAGTGCGGTCAGGGACTGGGTGAACGGGAAGAGGGTCGGCAGCCCTGTCAAGCCGCGCGTCACCGGGTGGTCACCGTAGGTGTCGTGAATAACAACTACCCGCTGATCCACGCCGAACTGGCGCCGCGCAGTGGAGACCGAGGCGATCAAGTTATTGCCCAACTTCACGTTATAATGTTCCACCCAGAGGGAGAGGGAGTCCGGTGTCTCGGGATCCAGAAGGGCGAGGAGCGCACCGCCGGCCTGGATGAAACCGTCCAGCGACGCCAGTTCCGCACCCGTGAAATCCAGCTTAGGCGCCGCGATCACTACGATGTCGGCGTCCGCAGGCACGGCCTCCTCGGCGGCCAGCAGCAACCGTCGCACATCGTACCCCTGAGAGGCCAGCAGCTCGGCGTAACCGGAATAACCGCCCCTGTCCGAACTGTCGAGGAGGTGTTCCCCGTGCCCCATCAGGTTGTAAACCACCGGTCGCGTCCCCGTGACCAGTCGGAAGAGCGTGTTGATGAATGCCGTCTCGTCCGGCAGCAACAGCTCGGCTTTTCGGTCGCCCGCCTCGACCACGACCGTGCGTGCCTTACTAACACCATACTCCTGAACCAATCCCAACTCGCGGTCCGGATCCACCATCTGGAAATGCAGGTATGGAGTCTGATCCCGGCAGGCGCGAAGTAGCACTTCCGCCGCCTTGCGGTGGGGATCGAGACGTTGGAAAAATGCGTGTACGGTGACTTCCCGGTCGAGGGCACGCAACACCTGCACTGTTTGCGGCGCCAAGCTGTATCGCTTGTTGCGTGTCCAGTCCATGGTCACAGGATGCTTCAAAACGATGATGTACACGAGCACGAGGATGAGGACCAGGACTGTGGTGGGCAACCAGAGGGCCCAACGCCGACCGGAAGGTAATCGCTTGCCGGCCAGGGAAGCGGTGGCGGCGGACAAGCCCAGCAGTATCCACCCGCCGAAGAAAAAGATGTCCCGACTGTCGACTACGCCGCGGGAGAACCGCAGAAAATGGTCCGCGAGGGACATCTCGACGGCCAGTCGGCCCAAGGCGGCAGGCAGATGGGGCGCGAGGCCACCGATGGCGTAGAGCAGCAGGACGAAGGCAAAGCAGAGGAAGTAGCTGATCACCTGATACTGGAACAGGGTCGAGAAGAAAACGCCCCACGCCGCGATGGTTGCCGCGAGCAAGAGCAGACCGGCCGCCGCCGAGGCCACCGGTCCGGGTTCGGGATGTCCCAGCCACAATGCCACACCGAAATAGGCTCCCGACACCAGGATCAGGACCAGTGCCACAGCGACCACGGAGAGGAACTTGCCGAGCACCCACACCTGGTCCGGCACCGGATAGCTCATCAACAGATCGTAGCGGCCCGAACGGAACTCCTCGGAGAAGAGGCGCATGGAAACCGCCGGCAGCAGGAACATCAAGAACACGGTCATGTCCGCCACCAACGGCTGGAAGATCCCCTCGGACAAGTTCAGGTTGGGGTCGGCCCGGCCGCTCTTGAGCGCGTTGAGCGACATCTCGCTGTAGCCGAAGGTGAACAGGGTGAAGAAGAGACCGGTGAGGATCAAAAAACCCACGATCACCACCGGAGCCATGGCGCTGTGGAAGAAGGCGCCGGTCTCCCGGCCCGTGATCGCCAGCAATCTTCTCACACTCCCCCCTCCTGTCGACCGCCGGTCAAGCGCAAGTACAGATCCTCGAGGGTGATCGACCGTGTGGTCAGGCTTTGCAGGCGGCCTCCTCCGCTCTGGACGGTGTCGGCCAGGCGCGGGCGGACCACGACGGGATCGCCGCTCAGGGTCACCTCCGCACCACTGTCCGTGGCGATGACCTCGGCCACCCCGGGGAGCTGAGCCAGAGCCCGGCGCACCTCTTCCTGGGACCCCTCCCAGACGAGAGCCACACACGGCAAGGTGTCGGCCCGCCTTGCCAAGATCTCCGGCGATTCCTCGGCCACGAGCCGCCCCCGGTCCAGGATCAGGACCCGCTGACAGATCAGGCTCACCTCGTTCAAGATGTGACTGCTCAGCAACACACTCTTCTTGCCACGGAAGCTGCGGATCAGTTCCCTGATCTCCACGTTTTGCTGGGGATCCAGACCGGCCGCGGGCTCGTCCAGAACGAGAATGTCGGGGTCACCCACCAGTGCCTGGGCCAGGCCGACCCGCTGACGGTACCCCCTCGATAGATGCCCCACCAGCTTGTGCCTGACCTCGGTCAATCCCGTCCGCTCCTCGATGGCCCCGAGATGCTGCTGCACTCCACTACCGGCGACACCCTTCAGACGGGCGACGAAGCACAAGAAACCGTGGACACTGTTGTCGGGGTAGAGCGGTACGTTCTCGGGCATGAAACCGATGCGACGGCGAACGGCCAGGGATTCAAGAGTGACGTCGTAACCAGCGATCCGGGCAGTGCCGGCGGTGGGAGCGAGACTGCAGGTCAGAATCCGCATGGCGGTGGTCTTCCCCGCACCATTGGGGCCGAGGAAGCCGACGATCTCGCCGTGGTTCACGGAGAAGGAAACGTTGTCCAGCGCTACGGTGTCGCCGAAGCGGCGGGTCAGGGCATCAACCTGAATCATGGCCTCCTCCCCGGGTCAGAACATCGAGGCCGGCGCAACTCCGGACCCGTCCATGACGACTCTGTTGCGCAGCCGCAGGAGACAGTCAAGCCACCGTCCAGCGCAAGAGGGTCGCTCCCCAGGTGAAACCGGCGCCGAAGCTGCAGAAAATGACGACGTCGCCCGGCGCGAGACGGCCCTCGTCGTAGGCCATGCGCAAGGCCGTGGGAATGGTAGCCGAGGTGGTGTTGGCGTAGAGATCGATGTTGATAGCCACCTGCTCCTCGGTCAGGCCGAGTTTTTTCCACACGGCGTCGATGATACGCAGATTCGCTTGGTGCGGCACGTAAAGCCCTACCTCCTCCGCCACGATTCCGTTGCGCTGCATGATCTCATGAGTGATGGCGATCATCCCCTTGACGGCGAACTTGAACACCTCGCGGCCTTCCTGTCGCACGAAGTGCATCTTCCGGTCTATGGTCTCGTGGGTGGGGGGGTTGAGACTGCCACCACCGGGCATGTAGAGGTATTTGCAACCGCTGCCGTCGATGCGACCGATGGTGTCGATGATTCCCCCCTCTGCGTCGGGGGTGCGCTCGATCAGCGTCGCGCCGGCCCCGTCGCCGAAGAGGATGCATGTGTTGCGGTCCTCGTAGTCGAGGATGGACGACATGACCTCCGAGCCGACCACCAGGACTCGCTGGGCCGCACCCGATTCGACCTGGGCCCGGGCTGCCTGCAAGGCGAAGATGAAACCGCTGCAAGCCGCACTTATGTCGTAGCCCCAGGCGTGCGTCGTGCCCAGTTGCTCCTGGATGACACACGCTGTGGACGGAAACACCCTGTCGGGGGTGATGGTTGCAACCAGAATCAGGTCGATGTCCTCGGCAGTTACCCCCGCCTGCTCCATGGCCATGCGAGCGGCAGCAACGCCGTGGTGGGAGGCAGG
>CBDURX010000075.1:0-7514 GCA_965369485.1 uncultured bacterium
AATCCGACCAGGAACACACCCTGCCAGAAAGGCGTCAAGGCCGTTGCGGCCAGCGCCGGAAAAGCCGTGACCGGATCGGTCAGCCCGGGCAGCAGGGCGCGAGCATACAGGCCTGCCGTGGTCGTCAGGAAGTCGAACACGATCCAGAAGAGGATGGCGATGCCTATCCCGGCCCGCGCCGTCCTCTCTGTCCGGGCCGCGAAGCAGCGCTGGTAGAAGGCCGGCTCCACCAGCGTCGCCATGGCGATGACGTACCAGACAGCCACGGCCTGCCAGCCCCGCTCGCCGTCCCAGGTCAGATGTCCGGTGGGAAGTGACTCCCGCAGATAGGACCAACCGCCGTACTTCTCCACACAGACCGGCACCAACACCATGAAGGCCAGGAACATCAGCACGAACTGCACCATGTCCGTGCCGACGATGGCACGCAATCCGCCCCGGAAAACGTACCCCACGGAAAGCAGTGTCCCGAGCACTACCCCGACCCAGAGCGGCCAGCCGGTGGCGAACTGCACGAGGACACCGAGCATCAGCACGTAGGCGGCGGGCACGGTCATCACGAAGAGGACCGAGGCGCCAACCAGAGCGACGGGACGGCCGTAATGACGTTCCAGCTGGTCGGGTACGGTGAGGACCCGGCTGCGTCGAGCTCGTCCCGCCAGGAGCACGGCGAACAGCGCTGCGTACACGTAGTAGGGGATACCGAAGACCAACCAACTGCTGATCCCGTAGCTCCAGGTGTATTCACCGACGCCGAGGATGCCTCCGTACCACGTCGTCACCAGCGTGGCGACGAAGGCAGGCAGCGTGAGCCGCCGGCCTGCCACGATGTAGTCGGCCGCGTCCCGGGCGGGGCGGCGGAAGAGACGAAGAATGACGTAGAGGAGGAAGAGGACGTAGACGACCACGAGTGCCATGGTCAGCCCTCGTCCGCCTCGTACCGGGGCCAGCCGCCACGGTCGACGACCACCAGCAGCGAGCCGCTCTGAATGGTGATGAGCAGGGGCCTCTCGCTGACACTGTTGGATATGTAGGCGGGACCGCCAAGTTCGATATCCACGTTCAGCAGGGGGAACTTGCCCCCGTCGAGGGTAACACCCTGAGCGCCGCTACCTAACGGCAACAGCGAGAATCCCGTGCCGATCTCCAGCTTCCAGCTCACCGTGCGCGTGGAGTCGATGCGTACCGTGTCGCACTGGTAGCCGGAAATGCAGAGGCGCAGGCGGTCGGCGTACCGCTCCACCAGGGAGCAATTGAACAGGGTGTGATCCAGGCGCCAGCCGATCGCCCCCAGCAAGATGACCTCGGTCACCCCGTTCTCGATCACGTAGTGGAGCGCCTTCTCCGAGTCGGTGGTGTCCTGGTCGTCGACCAGCAGAAACCGGGGACCGTCGCGGCCGGTCAACAGGCGGCCGGTCAGGGAATCGAAATCGCCGATCACTGTGTCCGGCAAGCAGGGTAGGTGGTCGTAGGGATGGCCGGCTGCATCGGTGCAGACGAAGAGGTCGGCGCCCGTCAACCAGTACTCCAGCAGACGCTCGGGAGGCGGCGGACCGTCGCACAACACGACGGCGCGTCGTCCTTCCTTGGGAAAAATCGGACAGGAATCTCCCCCGCCCGGAGCTGAATCGAGAGTCGGCATCGGCACCCGGTGTTCATCTACTGACCGGCTGTGGCCGGTCAGAATCTGTAATAGACCCCCACCAGGAAGTTCCGCCCCGCGGCGGGGAACAGACGTCTCTGGGTGGGGGTATCCCACTGGCCCCAGTATCCGTTGGTCTCGTATTGCTCGTCCAGTAGATTCCGCAAGCGCAGGTCGACCCTGGCTCCCTGCATTCCGCGCCAGCGGAGCTCGTCCAAGCTCACACCGAATTCCAGATCCAGCAGTGTATACGGGTCGATGGTCCTCTCCTCGATTCCACTGATGTCCAGATACTGCTTGCCCACGGTGCGTACGCGGAATGTCGTGTCCAGCGCTCCCCAATCCGCCAACCAGCGTAGAGAGGCCATGTGATCGGGGAACAACGGAATGGGATTGCCCGACATGTCCCGCGGGACGGTCCCGAGGAATTCCCAGGTATCCGGGTCGTAGACGTTCTCGTTGACGATGAACCTGTCGAATTCGTTCCAGCTGCGACTCGCGGCCAGGTACAACATATGCCCTCGAGCCAGGCGTGCCACCAGGCCCAGCTCGACGCCGCGGTGGAGAGTTTTCTCGGCGTTCCCCTTGACCGCGAAACCGTCGTCGTCCACCGTGCCGAACGGCACGATCTCGTTCTCGAAATCCATCCAGTACCCGTTGAGGGTCAGCGACACGCGGCTACCACGGAAGGTGGCGCCGACCTCGTAATCGACGACCTTCTCCGGCTGAACGATGGGGTCACTCCACTCGACGTACTGAACCGTCATACCATCCGTGGCCAGAACATCCCGCGAGGTTCGAAAGAGCGGCTGCACGCCCAGGTCGTCCGGCCCTTGGAAGGTGTCGAACAGGTCGTCATCAGCTGGTTCACGATGGGCCACGCCGACGTTGCCGTAAAAACCAATCTCGCTGCCGGCCACCTCGCCCGGCCAGCGCCAGAAGAACCCTCCCTTGGGGTTGAAGAAGTCGTAGTCCACCCGGTAGGCGTTCCGGTCTGTACCTGTGAAGTTACCCACCTCGTTTTGCAGGAAGTCGTACTGGCGGTGCTGGTACTGCAGGTCCAGCAGCAGGGTCAGGGTTCCGGTCAGATTGTACCGCTCGTTCAGGTAGGCCGACCACACGTCCTTGTCGCCGGTGTAATCGTAGTATTTCAGTCCGTCGACCAAGTCGTCGGGTGTGAAACTTTCCACATCGATGACATCACCCCAGTGATTGCTGTGGAACGTGTAGACGTCGCCGCCGACATTCAGGCGCCCGCCGGCGTGGGCGACGGTCAAGGTCGGCACCCACCCCACCTGGTCCTTGCGCACCCACTTGCGGCGCACCAGATTCACCTCGTCGTCCGGGTTCAGACCCAGGAAAACGTCGAGACTGAAGTCCTCGGCCGTACGGTCCTCCTTGAAGTTCTCGTAGTACCCCTCGCCATGGATGTAGAAAAGGCTGTTGCGCAACTTCACGGCGTCGGATATGTCCCAGTCATGGTGCAGGTGGAGGTGCGGCTGCTGGAAGTTGTCCACGGCGTTGGGGTAGGTCTCGGGATTGTGGGTGCGGTCGCGGGCCAGTTCCATTTCCGGACTGGCATCGAAGGCCTGTTGGGTCACTGCACGGCCCGTGAAGAGATTGAACTGGGTCGACGTGGTCGCAGTGATGTAGCGCAGGCCCCAGAAGACCGACCACTGGTCGCTGCCGGCGCGCTGGCGGAAGCCGTCGCTCTCCTGATGGGTGACGCGCAGTCCGGAGGAGAAGCGACCGCCCAGCAGACCCGACTTGTAAGAGAGCATCTGCTTGTTCGTCCCGTAGCTACCGCTTTGCAGGGTCAGACGCCCTTCCGGTTGCACCGGTAGCAGTTCCGTCACCAGGTTGACGGTACCGCCGAGCGTGGTGAGCCCGCCCACGGAGTTGGTCACACCCCGCTGGACCTGGACATCCTCCAGGGACGAGGTGAAATCCGGCAGATCCACCCAGTAGACCTGATGATCCTCGGGATCGTTCAACGGTATGCCGTCGATCAGCACCCCGATACGTTTCTGGTCGAAACCACGGATGTTCAAATAGGTATAGCCGAGGCCGTTACCGGGGTCACTCCTGGCGTACAGGCCGGGGATATCTTCCAGGAGGAGGGGAATGTCGGCGTCACTCTGCCGTTTTTCGATCTCCTGCCTGGTCAGGTTCGTGTGGGTGAGGTGAACGTCCGAGCCGTAGCGAGAGGCCGTGACCACGATCTCCTCACCCGCGTAAATGGTCGGCTGCAGGGCGATTGACATCTCCTCGCCGGCGGCCAGGAGCGCAGCCGAGACCGGCACGATGGCCGGTTCGAATCCCACGTAGGTCACGACCAGGGTGAAACCGGCGGCAGGCAGGTCCGAAATGGTGAAGTAGCCGCCCGTCAACGACACGGTCCCGGCGGTGCCGTCTCGCTGGTAGACGTTGGCGCCCACGAGGGGCTGTCCCGTGTCGGCTTCGATGACCCGACCGACCAGGACCGCCGGTTCCGTTGCCGGTTCCGCAGCCCGCGCAGCAGTGATCGCGGCAGCCGCTGCCGTACCGGTCACTGCGAGTCCCCAACAGATACAGAGCACGGCGAACGGGTTGACCGGCAACGACCGGCTACAGCGGTACCGTGCGGTACGGAGAGCACACATCGGCAAACCTCCTGAACAGAAGCAGAAGGCTACGAAGCCGGCATGAAAAAAACCGGCTCCGGAGGGGCCGGTGTCGGTGGGAGAGTCTCTCGAGTTTACCCGTTTCCCTACGCCGGTACGACCCGGTTCAGGTTCGGAGGGTCTCTCTCAGGCTTTCCAGCCACCCCTAACGGATACCCGAATCATAGAGCACCGGCTCTGTCGTGTCAAGCCGATGCGGGGCGCGGTGGCTTCGTCTGGCGGCAGGCCACACGCTGTGTTAACCTGCACAACTCATGAACGGTCAGGCACACGAAGGTACGGAGCTGGGCGATCTTGCCGGGGAGAAACCTACCCCTCCCACGGCCTACTTGACCTTCGTCCGGGACGCTCGGCTTTTTGCTCGCGACCGCTCTCTACACGACCGCTTCGGCGCTGAGCGCGAAGTGGTCATCCTGGCGCCGGACGAGTTGTTTCGGCCACCAATACCGGCGGACGTGGCCGTCCGCCTGGGGAAGCTGCGGGTCTCGGAGTTCTTGCCCGACGGCCGCGAGGTGACACGAGGCATCCTGCAGGCCGGCGCTATCCTGCGGACCCGCTCTGCCGAAGACGACACGCAAAGGCAAGGTTACGACCTCGCGCGCATTGTTCTGATGGCCCTGGATCAGGCCGAGCTGTGGCTCCTGCCGGCCGAGAGTCTCGACCTCCGGAAACCCTGATTCCGCCCGGAACCCTGATGACACCCGGGGACCCCGAACCAGCAAGGGAACAACATGACCACGAAGCCAAAACCCCAGGTTATCCTTTGCATCCTCGACGGTTTCGGCTGGCGGACGGGCCAAGGCAGCGAGTACGGCAACGCCATCGCCATGGCGAACCCGGAGTACTACAACAGTCTCTTCGCAGAGTATCCCTACACGACCTTGCGCTGCTCCGGCCTGGACGTCGGCCTGCCGGACGGTCAGATGGGCAACAGCGAGGTGGGACACCTGACCATCGGGGCGGGGCGCATCATGAACCAGGAGCTGGCCCGGATATCCGAGAGCATCAGGTCGGGCGATTTCCCCCGGCAGCCGGCCTGGACCGATTTTCTGACCCGGGTCAAGGACGGCAGCGGCCGCATGCACTTGCTCGGTCTGATCTCCCCCGGCGGTGTCCACTCCCACACCGATCACCTCTACGGCATCGTGGCCGCGGCCAAGGAAGCGGGCATAGCCGATATCTACATCCACGTGTTCCTGGACGGACGCGACACCGACCCCCACGGGGGCTTGACCTACGTGCAGAACCTGCTGGCGGAACTGGACCGCATCGGCGCGGGCAAGATCGCCACGGTCTCCGGCCGCTACTACGCCATGGACCGTGACCGGCGGTGGGCCCGGATCGAGAAGGCCTGGCGCGCCCTCGTCGACGGCGAGGGTCCGGTGGCCGGCGATCCCCTGACGGCAATCCAGGCTTCCTACGACGAGGACGTCACGGACGAATTCATGCTACCGGTGGTCATCACCGCAAACGACCAGCCACTGGCCACGGTACAGGACGGCGATGGACTCTTCTTCTGGAATTTCCGCGCCGACCGGGCGCGCCAGCTGACCTGGGCCTTCATCCTGGACGAGTTCGACAGCTTCACCCAGCCCAAGAGACCCCGGGTGGCCTACCTCAGCATGACCCCCTACGACGAGAAGCTGGACGCACCGGCCATATTCAAGGCGGAGGTCCCCAGGAACGGACTGGCCGAACTGTTCGCCCAGCACGGTATCAGGAACCTCCGCACCGCCGAGACCGAGAAGTACGCCCACGTGACCTATTTCTTCAACGGCGGCCGGGAAGAGCCGTACCGGGGCGAGGAGAGGAAGCTGATCCCCTCGCCCCAGGTCGCCACCTACGACCTGCAGCCGGAGATGAGCGCCCCCGCGGTAGCCCAGACGGTCAAGGAGCAAGCCGCGTCGGGACAGTACGACGTCATCATCGTGAACTTCGCCAACGGTGACATGGTGGGGCACACCGGCGTGTTGGACGCCGCGATCAAGGCGGTCCGAACCCTCGATCGCCTACTGGCCGAGATCATCCCCCCCGTCGTCGCCACGGGCGGCACCTTCCTGGTGACGGCCGACCACGGCAACTGCGACGAGATGCTCGATGAGAGCGGCAAGATCTTGACGACCCATTCCATGAACCCGGTGCCGTTCGTGATCGTATCGGAGGAGCTGCGAGGCCGCCGGGGCGCCATCCAGGGTGACGGCTTCGGGCTGCAGGACATCGCGCCCACCATCCTGAAGCTCATGGGGTTGCCCCAACCGGCGGAGATGACCGGACGGCCTATCCTCTGACCTCACAAGAGATTGACTCTTTTTACATCGCATCCAGCCACGGCGTGGAAAGTCCGGTCACGTTGTGCTATACTAAGGCCGGCAAACGAAAAGACAGACGTAACTCTTGACCTTGCGATTCACGAGGGGGGGGGTGGTCTAGCCACAAGCGGGGACTTGTGCACACTTTCAATTTCCACTTCTCAGGTGGCTTGCTTCTTTCCACTCGGCGGTCCTTTCACTTGACACCAAGACTCGTTGCATGGAAATAGCAACTTTGACCCCTGCAGTAAGGAGGCCGAAAGGATGAAAAAATATCTTTTTGGCGCGGCACTGATTGCGTGCCTGTTTCTCATAATGGGCACGACGACTGCCCAGATTCCTATAGATGACATCCAGGACTACAACGCTGACGGCACTGTCAATACAAATGCCCCTCACTGGGGTCAGGTCGTCACGGTGGAGGGTGTCATCTACGTCATCATTGGCACGTACAACAACGGCACACACTACATCCAGGGCGCCTCGGGTGGGATCAACTTCTACGATCCTGGCGCTCCCCCTCTCACCTATGGCGACCGCGTCCAGGTGACAGGCACAGTGACCTCGTTCCAGGGCGAGATCAACATCGACCCTACCACCATTACGCCCATTTCAATCGAGCCTGAGCCCGAGCCCTACGAGGTCGCCATAGGCGACCTATTGAACCCTTCTGACTACGAACAAGTCGGCAACCTGATTTTCTGCATTGGCACCGTCGTGAACAAGTGGGGCGGTTCGCCTGGTTCCAGTGGAGGCTTCGATCTCTTCGTTGGTACGGACACGCTGGAGATTTACAAAGACAGCGATGCGGACATTGATCTCGGCAGCGTGGATGACGGCGACGTATACAAAGTCATCGGTCCTTGTGTTAACTTCAGTACCACAATCGAGATCAAACCG
>CBDURX010000076.1:0-7445 GCA_965369485.1 uncultured bacterium
CGCATGAAGACACCGCACCAGATGCTGGCCGAGCTGGACGCCCTGCGCCACCATGGCTGGGACGCCGTCACCTTTCTGGTGGACGACAACTTCATCGGCAACCGCAATAAGGTGAAGACGTTGTTGCGTGCCATCATCGGCTGGCGGCGGGATACGGGCGCCAGGACGACGTTCCTCACCGAAGCGTCCGTCAACATGGCTGATGACCCCGAGCTGTTGAGCCTGATGGCCGAAGCCGGCTTCAAGAAGGTCTTCCTCGGTATCGAGACCCCCAACGTTGCGAGCCTGAAGGAGTGCAAGAAGACCCAGAACATCCGGCGCGATCTGGTCGACTCCGTCAAGATCATTCAGAATGCGGGCATTGAGGTGATGGGTGGGTTCATCGTGGGCTTCGACAACGACACGCCCGACATCTTCGAGCGCCAGTTCGAGTTCATCCAGAAAGCCGGCGTGGTCACGGCCATGGTGGGTCTTCTGCAGGCGGTGCCGCGCACGCGCCTTTACAAGCGGCTGGCAAGAGAAGGCCGCTTGCTCAGCGAGAGTCTGGGAGACAACACCAGCGTGTCTTTCAACTTCCGGCCCAAGCTGGACCGCGAGTTCCTGGAGGCCAATTACCGCAAGCTGATGCGCAAGCTGTACGAGCCCGAGACCTACTACCAGCGGATCCGCGCGTTACTGGAACAGCACAAGCCACGCGGCCCCCGGGCGCGTGTGCAGTGGCAGGACCTGAAGGCCTTCGTGAAGTCGCTCTGGCTGATGGGGGTGATACACCGCGGCCGCCGCGCCTACTGGCGCTTCATCACCACGACCCTGGTGCACCATCCTGCCCAGTTCGGCCTCGCCATCACCCTGGCCATCTACGGCCATCATTTCCGTCAGGTGGCCAAGACGCTCTGAACAGAGTGATTCTCAGATCAATCTATGGACAGGCATGGTCCAGATGGATTCCTCGCGGTGGATCATCCTGAGTTCACTCCCCGTGTAAACGACGAGCCCGCCCAACCACTGCTCACCGAGACTGTGGGCTAAGGCGCGTAAAGCCCTTGTGTCGGTGCGAGAGACCCGCTGGCGGTTCTTGATCTCGATCCCGAACAGCCCTCCGGGAATCTCCAGCAGCAAATCCACTTCCATCTTGGAGCGTGTGCGGTAGAAATACATGAGTACGTCTTCGGCCATCGTACTGATCCATTTGTGGATCTCGCCGATGACGAGGGTCTCGAACATGGCGCCGTCGAGGGGACCCCATCGACTGGTTCCGTGGCGCAGCAATCCCAGGTCGACCCAGTACAGCTAGGGCATCTTGACAGTGCTACTGGTCAGGTTGCGCTTGTAGGGGGGCAGGAGGAAAGCCTGGTAGGAAATGCGCAGGTACTCCAGGTAGCGTCGCGTGGTGGACACGGCCAGCGCGGCATCCCTGGCCAGTTCCGAATAGCTCAAAAGCTGGCCGGACCTCAGCATGCAAAGGCGTTGGAGGGTGCGGAAAGGGTGTAGGTCACGCAAACGTGCAAGGTCACCCAGGTCCCGCTCCAGATAGGTCTGCTGGTAGGACCGGAGCCAGGTCTTGCGATCTGCATCGCCGAGCGAGAGCAGCCCCGGCATCCCACCCCATTGCGCCAGCTGCTTCAGGGCCTGGAGACGAGCGGATTCATCAGCGCCCAGCAGTAGTTGCGGTTCGGCCAGGAGGATGTTGTTCCACTCCTGTGTCCCCGTGATGAGCCGGTGCAGAAGTGGTTTATCAGGTGTGTCGACTGTGCCAATGGCGTCGTGCCTGAGCTCGCTGGCCATCAATGGCCACAACTCGTAGAGAAAGGATCGGCCGGCCAAGGTCTCACGCACCTTTTCCAGCAGGAGTATCTGCGACGATCCGAGCAGGGCAGTGAATCCTATTTCGCCCTCGTCGAAAGCCCACTTGACCTTCTCGAAAACGGTTGGCTCCTTCTGGGCTTCGTCCAACACGGCGGGCCCCACGGCGTTAGCCCAGCCCGCTGTATGCACGGCTCGGACCGCCTCGCTATCCTCGATGGAGTCCAGGTTGATGTAACGCAGTCCCTGGTAGAGCCGGCGTGCCAAGGTGGTCTTGCCTGTCTGGCGGGCCCCCGTCAGCACAACCAGCCGGTGCTTGTCAGGAGAGGGGAGCCTCGTCGACATCCAGCGGAATTTCTGTAATTCTGCCTTCATAATGGTCATATATACAGTATATCTGACCGCCATCAAGTCATATTTACAGATACAGCGGGTTCCAGTTGTATTTAGCTCAGTTACGGCTTGGGGGATGAAATCATCCCGGCAGAACGATCACCGGTCTCTCTTCCGGCAACGCCGCGTGCCGGTGCCAGGTCAGCTCGAAGTCGAGGCCGTCGCGATCACGCCAGCGGCGGGGATGCGAGCCGGCACCTGAACCGTCCGTCGCAGGATGCGACTCTGCTTTCGCCATGAGGTTCTGGAAAGCCGAGTAGTAGTCCTCGCCGTTGGCGGCCAAGACGCGCACCAGCTCCACGATAGCATCGCCGTGCAGTGTGAACCCGTTCTGGTTGACGACCACCGTCACCAGGCGCGAGCAGTCGGCGGGGATGTCGAAGTTCAGGCGGTCGCCGATGGCGAGGCAGCGCTCCTGCGGCACATCCCACTCCGTGAGGATTTCTCCGTACGGTTTGCCCACGGGCGCCCACAAGGTGCCGTAGATGTCGGCGAAGTACTCCAGCAATCCCACTTCGCGCAGCATGAGACGGGCGCTGGCGGCGAAGTCGCCGGTGGCCACGATGAGGGTGTGATCCTGATGCAGGGCGCCGAGGGCTCCCTCACATCCAGGCATCGCGCAGAGCTTGTTCGTCCCCTCCTCACTGCTGAGCAGGGTCCCGGCCATGTCCCAGAGGATGACGCCGGTGCGGGAGTCAGGGGTGTTTGGCATGAAGCGGCAATCCTTTCTCCGGGTTAGACCCGTGAATTCAATAATGGAACATGCTGCCGCAGAAACCAAATCATACAGATGACTGATGACCGGACGACCGGATGATCGAGGCAATCGGGCTTTCTGTATTGAAGTCCAGGGGTTTAGTCCCTGTACAAAATATGGTACAATATATCATGTCTGTCTGAATGTGAGTTGTTTGGCTGGTCCTTCCTGTGATACCGTTTCTGGGTTAGCTCGAACTTTCACAGGGAGGGATTGGATGAAACGGATCAAAGCGATGATACGAATCGGTACCCTCGGGCTCGTGACCCTGCTGGTGACGTACCTCGTCTGGCCGGTAGCTGTCACCGCCAGTGACCTGGATGAAAACTTGGCCCAGGTGCCGGGGCAGTACGCCGAGGCATACCTCACGCCGTTGATCAACGCCCTGGGCGTCAACCAGAACAGTGGCCTGTACACCACCGCGGCCATCGGCAAATCCAAGCTCACGTTCGAGGTCGGAATCAAGGTGGCGGGCACCTATCTTGCCGAGGGCGACCAGAGCTTCCGGAAGTATGTCGATATCACCCTGGACGAGAGTGTCGGCATCGACCCCTCGAACCCGCTGTACGGCGAGCAGGGTGTCCTCGAGATGGCCGGCCCCACGGTCTTTGGTGACACGGACACCGACGGCACGGCCAGCCTCTATGTTGATGGTATTCTCATCGCATCGGTTCCGACTATTACTGGCGTCGTCGAGACCCGCTGGGTGCCGCTCCTCATCCCGGAGGCCTCCGTGGGAGGCATCGCCGGATTCAAGGTAACTCTGCGCGGGTTGCCGTCGTTCTCCGCCGGCGATCTCGGGAAGATCAAGTACTTCGGTTTCGGTGCTCAGTACGGCGTCAACAACCTGTTTCCGACCCTGCCACTGGACATAGTGGTGGGTTACTTCCGCCAGGACCTGGACATCGGTTCCATCATCGATACCGACGCGTCGAGTTTCTTCCTGGGTTTGAGCAAGAGTTCCCCCATGTTGACGGTCTACGGTGGTGGCGCCCTGGAGAAATCGAAGATCAATGTCAAGTACACCTGGACCTCGCCGGGTGGCGATATGCCGATCGAATTCGAGAAGGACGGTATCCAGGAAGCCCGCGTCACTCTCGGCGCCACCTTGACGATGGGCATACGGATCAACGCCGAGGTCAATGCCGGCAAGTTGGCCGTTTACTCGGCCGGTATCATGTTCGGCTTCTAACTGAAAGGTTCCCATTATGAAACGCATGACGAATCTCTGGTGCGCATTGCCGCTGTTCTTGATCACGGGCGGCTTGGCGATCCTGGTCGGTTGCGAGAGCGACACGACAGTGCCCAATGAGGATCCACCGCCGCTCTCCCAGGAAGCCGTGGCCGAGCAGGCCGCCGCCTTCACGGCAATCGTAGTGGACTTGTTGGATGAACTGCTGGTTCCAGGCGGCAAGGAGCTCGTTCCCGAGAATATCAATCTCGATAATGTGACGGGTCAGGTCACCATGGATTACCGCTGCGGCTGGCCCGACAGCCCCACCGAGGAAGGTTGCTTTGGTAACACGCCGGCCACCAACTATGTGCGCATCTTCACGGCCGATACCGCCGAACCGCCCTTCGACCCGCCCCAAAGAATCGACGTCTGGCAGGATGTGGTCGGGGATCCCCAGGTGATCGCCACCATCAGGGGTAGTCTGGAAGTCTTTCCCTACAACAATGACGTCCCGCCGCAAGACGGCACAGTGAACGGCAGCGGTACGGTGGTCTCGGGTAGCTACACCTCGACCTGGGAAGTCGTGGGCGTGGATTTCACTGTGGGTAATTACCCTTGTGCCGGCGACGTAATCTACACGAGCGATCCCACTGTCGTGACGGTCACCTTTGACCCGGAGTGCGGTCAGTTCGCCACCCTGACCGTCGGTGAGGACTTCTACCGGGTCGACCTGGACACCGGCGATCTCCTGCCGCCCGAGTAGGAGTCTGAGCGCGAGCAGAAGATCATGCGCGAGTAATTGTGGCGGGGCCGGCAATGGTCCCGCCGTTCGTTTACTCCGAAGCCTTCACCGAAGCCTTCATCGAGCCCCTCTCCGGGGTATGAACTTCCAGGTAAAACCGCGCCCCTGTTTGCGGATGGACGTAAAGAGAATCCTCGCTGGAGGCGGTGAGGTAATCCTCGTGCAGCGCCCAAAGACGTACATACCGTGAAATCGTGAACGGATCCATCGGCTCGCCCAATTCGTCCAAGAACACGACCTCGTGGCCGAAGGCCAGGCACTCCTGGCTGAACTCGAAGTAACCTTCGGCATTCGTGAGGGTGCGGAAGACGTAGTCGTCCGGGTCGGCATCGGACGGGAAGCCCTCGTAGTTGAGGAACAGCTCGCCGGTGATGGTGGTGTCACTGGTTTCGATGTGATAATCGTATGGCCCGGAAGAAACGATGCGGCCGGCATCGTTGCGGCCGTCCCAGACTACGTCCCAGTTCACGAAGTATGGATCGATCATCTCCGCAACCATCGTCCTGACGATCTCGCCGGTGCAGGGGTCGCTGATGCGGGTGGTGGCCGCCACTGTATCGGGCGGGTCACGGGTCACCATGGTTTCCGAGGGTAGGCAGTAGGTCAGCAGGATCGCCGCGTTGTAAACACCCTTGCCGGACTCGTCGAACACCCTGCCCTTGACCCAGTCAGGATACAACTCGCCGGGATCGAGGTTGGACTGCTCGCAGCCGGTGGCCAAGAAGAGCATCATGACCGCTGCCACGAGCAGAGATGACGAGACGGCGAGTCGCAGGGACGTGGCGTATCGCATGGGTAGAATACCCTTCCCAGAGGTGCACGGGTGCACTAGCGGCACATGGCACGGGGCTGCTTCACGAGCAACCTGTTTCACAAAGATAAGGAATCTTGGCAGATGAAACGAGTGCCCACGGTTGCCTCGAGGTGGCCCTCTGAAATATAAGCCTATAGGCTTATTATTCAGAGGGATGTCGAGAGGGGTCATGAACCCCTTGAATCAGCTAGATCGGACAGGACGCGGTTACTTCAACTCCACCTCCACCGTCCACTGCCCCGCTTTCAGGGCGTCGTAGCCGACGGTGGCTTTGCCTCGGCCCGAGACGATCCATTGCACTTCCCGCTTGCCGAACTCCGGCACCCAGGTGGGAATGCGCCACGGCCGGTGCGCCACCGCGCTCACCTTGTCGAAGTGGGGATCTTCCAATACGCCGCCCGAGAGCACCTCGATTCCTTGACCGGTAATGGTGAACTGGTCTAGGTGGTAAATCTGCTTGTTACGCGCGAGGGCGGACAGGGTGGGGATGGCGCCGGCGTTGGTGGCCCGGGCCCGGACGCGGTACAGGCCGTCACCCAGCGACTTGACCTCGGTCACCTCCACCACGATCTCCGGCAGCTGGGTTGCGGTCCAGATGACAAACATGGCGTTGCGGTGCAGCATGTCCGGCAGCATCCAATCAGGCGCCGTGCGCACGGTGAACAGCCGCCAGCCGCCGATCTCGATGTCCCCGTAGGTGGGGTGGTGGAACGGCTTCCACTCTTCGAACATCTCGCCCAGCATCAAGTGATCGTTGAATTGCTGCCTTTCTTTGAACGAGGGCCTGCGCGTGAAGCGGTCGTCGCCACTGCCGGTGGGCTCGTCGCTCTCGGTGCGGTAGGCCACCTGAGAGCCCATGTACAGCTCTCCCACGAACCCGTACACGCCCCAGCACTGGTACATGAACTCGTCGAAGTCACCGTGTGTGGTGTACAGATCCTCCATGCTGACCAGATAGCGGTATCCGGGCACACTCTTCTCGCCCTCGGCGCCCAGGTAGTCCCAGACCTTGATATCCGACGGTGGGAAGGGCGGCGACAGCTTCGAGCCCGGCCCGCGCAGGAACATCCCACCGTAGTTGTGGAAGGCGAAAGCGAAGCCGATGTTGGGCTTCGTCGCGATGAAGTCGCTGATGGCCTTGGTGTTGTAAGCCGAGAACGGGTAGTCACCGGACCCGGATTGCACGTAGTAGGGCTGCCACTTGAAGCCCCAGTTACGGTTCATGTCCAGGTACCCGGGCGGGTCCTCGTTCACCCGGCCGTCGCCGTCGTTGTCGATGCCCTCACTGCCGAGGCGCCGCCACTCACCCTGCTCTCCCGGCTTGATCCTCAGCATGACCCGCGGTTCCTCGGGGTGGGATCGGTAGTTGCCGTGGGGGTCGCGGATGCGCATCTGCAGGATCTGCCCGTCGCCATCTACGTCCTCGTAGTCGTCCTCATCGACCAGACCGTCATGGTCGTCGTCGTGGGGCTGCCGTGCCGAACGGCCGATGTTGTAACTGCCGGGTTCGGAGAAGTACCGCGCCCGGTTGTCCACGTTCACGGTGGGTATGATGTAGAACGCCACTCGATTCACCAGTTCGGTGATCTTGTCCCACTCACCGTACTTGGTCAGCAGCTGCCAGGCGGTGTAGAGGCAGACCTCGGTGGCCTGGATCTCATTGCCGTGGATGGCGCCGTCCACGTACATGGCCGGCTTGCCG
>CBDURX010000077.1:0-7434 GCA_965369485.1 uncultured bacterium
CGGTTTGTATGGAGGGGCAGATCAATGGCTCGATGCCCAGATCACGCAGGGCGGTGATCAGCTGGCGAGCCTGGTCGGCGGGACGGGTCACGACGACCCGCATGCCGCTCAACGGCCTTTCCTTGCACCAGGCCAGCTGCTCGTGCATTGCCACGGTCTTACCCACTATAAACAGGGCCGGCGGGCGAATGCCGGCCGCCTGCACCCGAACGGCCAGCTGGCTCAGGGGAGCAGCGACCGTGCGTTGACCCGGTAAGGTTCCGCGCTCGATCACGGCGGCGGGAGTGTCTGGAGCCAGGCCGCCTGCGATCAACTCGCTGGCCACGACCGCCAGGTTGGCCACCGGCATGTAGGCCGCCACGGTGCCGTAAGGGTCGCCGCTGAAGGCTTTCCAGTTCACTTGACTGGTGGGTTTGGTGGGATCCTCGTGGGCGGTGACCAGGCAGACCCATTCTGCCTTGCCCCGGTGGGTGACGGGGATGCCGGCGTAGGCCGCCGCCGCGATCCCTGCCGTCACTCCCGGCACCACCTCGAACGGCACGCCGGCACGCTGTAACGACTCGGCCTCCTCGCCGCCGCGGCCGAACACGAAGGGATCGCCTCCCTTCAGACGGCAGACCGCCTTGCCTTCCTGGGCCAGCCGCACCAGCAGGGCGTTGATCACGTCCTGCTCCATGGCGTGGTGGTCGGCCCGCTTGCCGACGAAGTGAAGCTCGACCTCCGGACCCAGGTCCGACGGCAACACGGCCGCGGCGAGGCGGTCGTAGACGATGGCATCGCAAGTAGAGAGAATCTCACGGCCACGCAGGGTCAGGAGACCTGGATCGCCGGGGCCGGCGCCCACCAAGTAGACGGTCCCGGGCGTGCCTTTTCCCTCAGCCATCCGCTTCGCTCCCGGTCGAATCCCCCGACTCGTCTGTTCCTCCCCCAGACCCGGAGGAACCACCGGCGACCTCGGCAATCCATGCGCGCCAGGTTTTCTCCTCCGGTGTCACTGGCGGTGGCACCGGTTGCTCGCCGGTCGGCCAGGTCTCGGCAAAGAACCGGTCGAACAGCGCTTCCCGTGCAGCGGGGTCAGCCACCCCCGTCAGGGTCGCCTCGCGGAAACTGCCGGCACTCTCGAGCCAGCCGGCAAACTCCTCTGTGAAGATTCCTGCGAGCCTTTCCCGCAAGCGGCGCGAGGCGAAGGGTGCGGTCCCGTCGGTATTGATGCTGATCTGCAACCCGCCCCGCTTGACCACGGCAGGTAGGTAGAAGTTGCACCGGTCGGGGACGTCGGCCACGTTCACGAAGACGCTGGCCGTGGCGGCATCGTAGGAGACCAGCCAGTCCACCTTTTTATCGCCGGTGGCCGCGAAGGCGAGACGGTAACTTGTGGCCTCGCCCGACTCGTAGGAACGCTTGAACAGCTCGATGCGCCCCTCCCTGGCCATCTCCACCAGCTCCGGCTCCACTTCAGGACCCACCACTGTCACTTCGGCGCCGGCCTCGAGCAGACCCTTCACCTTCCGCAGGGCTACACTGCCAGCCCCGACTACCAGCACCGGCAATGTGTCCAGGCAAAGATTCACGGGGTAGGTCGGCGGTTTGGCTGCATCCACGGAAAGGCCTCCTCGTTCGAGTCCCACAATTGTCACCCACGTGAGAGCGATTCTACACGCGATCCGGCTATTCTGCTATTTTCAGATTCGCTGGGCCCGCTGGTGGCCCCACTATCCCAAGTTACTCGCGACCGCGAGGCCCCGAGGACAGGAACCACGCACTCGAGAAAATCATGCACTCCGAGCGATTGAAATCCAACTCCCTGTTGCTGCTCGCGGCCGCCATCTGGGGGTTTGCCTTCGTGGCCCAGCGGGTGGGAATGCAGTTCGTGGGGCCGTTCACCTTCAACGCGGTCCGCTTCGCCCTGGGCGCGCTGGTACTGATCCCCTTCATCCTGCGCGGCAATCGCCGCCGAGGACAGTTCCCTTCACCAGAAGCAACACCCGGCACCGGTCGGGCAGGGTCTCGCCGGGAGCTTTGGCTCGGGGGCGGGCTCGCGGGGTTGATCGTGTTCCTGGGAGCCTCCCTGCAGCAGACCGGCCTCGTCTACACCACGGCGGGCAAGGCGGGGTTCATCACCGGCCTGTACGTGGTGATCGTGCCCATCATGGGCCTCGCCTGGCGGCAAACCACGGATCGGTCTACCTGGCTGGGAGCCATCCTCGCAACGGTGGGGCTCTACCTGCTGAGCGTCAGGGGCGCACTCACCATGGAGATTGGCGACCTGCTGGTGCTGGCCAGTGCTTTTTTTTGGGCCGGACACGTGCTCATCATCGGCTGGCTGTCGCCCCGGAACGACCCCCTGCCGTTGGCCTGCCTGCAGTTCTGTACTTGCTCGCTCCTGAGTTTGCTGGCCGCGCTCCTGGCCGAGAGTATCGACCTGGCGAGCATAGTCGAGGCCACCGTTCCCATCCTCTACGCCGGCGTGATGTCCGTGGGCGTGGCCTACACCCTGCAGGTGGTGGCCCAGCGTCGCGCCCGACCGTCCCACGCCGCCATCATCCTCAGCCTGGAGGCCATGTTCGCCGTACTGGGAGGCTGGCTCGTTTTGGGCGAGACCTTGTCGGCGCGCGGCCTGGCCGGCTGCGCGCTGATGCTGGGCGGCATGATCGTCTCCCAGCTGGACTGGTCGCGACGGCGGGCCTAGCCCGACAGGGTCTCCAAGGCCCACGCGGCCGTGCTGTCGGATTTGACCTTGTGCTTGGCGGCGATCAGCTTGCCCTTCTCATCGATGACATAGTGAGAGCGGATCACGCCGTAAGTCGTCTTGCCGTACATCTTCTTGGCGCCCCAGGCGCCGTAGGCTTCGAGCACCTCGTGGTCCGGGTCCGACATGAGGTCGAAGGGCAGCTCCAGCTTCTCTTGCCACTTCTTCAGTGTTTCCGGCTTGTCGCGGCTGATACCCAGCACGATGGCGCCGGCTTTCTCGATTTGCGGCAACTCGTCACGGAGGCCGCTGGCTTGCTTGTTTCAGCCGCTCGTGTTGGCCTTGGGAAAGGCGAACATGACGATCTTCTTGCCCTTGAAGTCGCTCAGCTTGATCGTCTTGCCGTTCTGGTTCTCGAGCTTGAAATTGGGCGCCTTCTTACCGACCTCGACCATGGTTAGGACTCCTTGTTCATTTTACCAGGACCGCCCGCAGGCTCCGGGTTTCACCACCAGCCATGAGGGTAAGGGAGTACACACCGGACGACAGCGCCTGCCCCGCCTCGTTGCGTGCGAGCCAGCGGATCTCGCTGTTACCGGATGGATACCACTCCGCCGGCAATGAGGCCACGCGCCGGCCCCTCAGGTCGTGGACCACCAGCGAGATGAGAGCCTCCCGCTCCAGCTCGAATCGTATGGTGGTGGCGGGATTGAAGGGATTGGGGTGCACTTCCGCCGTCAGGATAACGGGAGTGGGCACGGAACGGACAGCGGGCGTCAGCTCGAGCACCACGATCTCCCCACCATCGGGCAGGACGGCGGCCAGGCGGTAGAGGTAGCGATCGAGATCGTCATCCGACTCCAGGTCGTCGGTGAATGCGTAGCGCCACTGGCCCCCTGTCTGTCCACCGGGCAGTACAGGCTGCTCGGTCAGCAGGATCACACTCGCCTTGTCTTCTGCCAGAATGGTCTGGATCACCTCCCGGCTGCGCAGCTCGCCGCGTGCGAAGGCCTGGGCCAGGAGCCTTCTACCGGCGGCCTTGCCGGCGACCTCCTCGTACCGGTAGATGTTGAACGGTAGCGCCTCGTTGCAACCCCATCTCAATTCCACCTGGCCCGGTCGCGAGGCGGTGACCTCGGCCAGGCCGTCGGCCCGCACCATGGTGCTCACTCCGGTGGGGCCGGTCGTTCCCTCCAGAGCATAGGCGCGGCCGCCCGAGCCCAGGTACTGGGTACCGCCCAGCACGTCGGGCATGCCGTTGCCCGAGAGGTCGGCCGTTCCGCGTACCGAGTAGAGACGGTTGCCCGTGTTGTACATCCAGAGGGTATCGCCGTCAGCCCCATCGAAGAGGTAAACCTTGGTGTCGAAGGATCCGCCCACTACCTCGTCCAGACCGTCGCCGGTCACGTCGTCCACCCGGTGGATGGTCCAGAAATCGCCTCCGTTGAGACTGCCGGCGTACGACTCCCAGATGAGCTGTCCGGTCCGGCCGCTGATGACCCGGACTGCTCGGGCCCAGGAGCCGATGGCCACGTCGCGGAAGCCGTCCTGGTCCACATCGCTGATGGTCTCCAGGCGCATGATGTAGTTGTAGCTGCCGTTGTGAAAGGACCACTGCTCTACCTGGCCGGAGGCGCCGTCGAAGCAGCGCACCTGGTTGGCGGCGCTCCAGTTGCCGATGACGATCTCGGGAACAGTGTCGCCGTCGAGGTCGTCGATGAGTGTGGCGGCGTGGTTGCTGGCACCCGTGTCCTTGGACCAGATCTGCACGCCCGTGCCGTTACTGGCGCCGGATACGCAATAAACGTTGTGATCGTAATCGGCGCCGCAGAAGAGAACGTCCTCCACCTCGTCTGCATTCATGTCGGGCAAGGAGAGGGTCAGCATGATGGCGTCACTGGTGCCGTAGAACCGCCAGATGGGTTGCCCTGTGGCGCCGTCCAGCATGTAGCCGTTGTTGTTGTCGCTGCCGGCGCCGAAGACCACCTCGGGCACGCGGTCACCAGTACGGTCGGGATGGGACTGCACCGAGTAGATCCAGCCCGAGGCGGTTTCGTTGTAGGTGTCGAAGGTCCAGATCACGTCACCCGACAGACCGTCCAGCGCATGCACGGACCGGTTGCCCCAGGCCGTGCCCAGCAGGACATCAGGGAAACCGTCACCGTTCAGATCGGGCGAGGTGGTCAGGCAATTGTCGCCCCAACCGCCTCCATTGCTGGCGCCGCTCTCGGGACGCGCGGACCAGATGATAGCGGGTGTCCCGTTGCTGCCGCCCGAGAGGAGATACAGATGGTCACCCGAGGCGCCGGCATCGTAGGTCTCAACGAGTATGTCGGGAACCAGATCGCCGTCCGCGTCCGGCATGGTGGCCATGGTGTTGATGTCCTCGATACCCTGAAACACCCACAGCAAGTCCCCTCCCTCGGACCAGGCGGTTGCTGGTATAAGCAGAACGATCCCGAGCAGGAGCAGACTGGATGGGCAAAGGGGTGGGCTGACGAAGCTAGCAAGAGTTGTAAGTAACCGGCTCATGGCGTACCCCCGGGCCAGATGTGATAAACAGATATGCGGGCAAGAATTCCGTTTCGGGTTGCCACCCGGGGAGGTCCCGTCTCCCTGCCTCCATTGTATCCCACCTCCGCTGCGAGAACAAGGGGGGCAGCGGTAGTCGGGGGGGTCGAGCCGATGGCGGGGGGGCGTGCTGATGGCGTGGAGCCAAACCAATGCAGTGGAGCGCTGCCGACGGATCCGTGGTCGCGCGGAGAGGAGAGCGCCGCTACAATGCCACCGCAATACTCCCGGCAACGCTTCCGGTAATACTGCCGGTAAAACTGACGGCAATAATGCCGGCGACATCGTGGGCGAGGGAAACGAGGTCGAACCGATGCCGCTCGAAACGCGCAATCGCTGGCGCCCGCTGGTCGTCATCGGTCCCGGCCTGCTGGTAGCCGCCACGGGTGTCGGGGCTGGCGATCTGGCCACGGGTGGATTCGCAGGCAGCAAGCTCGGCCTGGCGGTGCTGTGGGCCGTGGTGCTGGGGGCTCTGCTGAAGTTCGTGCTCAACGAGGGCTTGGCCCGGTGGCAGCTCGCCACGGGTGAGACCCTCCTCGCGGGCGCCGTCCACCGGCTGGGCCGACCGGTCAGCGTCATCTTCATCCTGTACTTGTTGCCTTGGAGCTTCTTCGTCGGAGCGGCCCTGATCAGCGCCTGCGGCGTGACCATGGCGGCCATCCTGCCCGTCTGGGACGACCCGGCCCGCGGCAAGCTCTTCTTTGGAGCATTGCACAGTCTCGTGGGTGTCGTGCTGGTCTGGAGCGGCGGCTACCGCGTGTTCGAGAAGGTCATGGCCGGATGCATCGCTGTCATGTTCACGGCGGTGATCCTCACCGCGGTGCTGCTGCGGCCGGACCCCGTCGCCGTCCTGACCGGTCTGCTGCTGCCCCGTATCCCGGAGATTCACGCCGACGGCTTGACCTGGACCATCGCTCTCATGGGCGGCGTGGGTGGAACCTTGACCGTGCTCTGCTACGGCTACTGGATCCGGGAAGCCGGCCGTACCGGCCCGGAGGATCTGCGCACTTGCCGCATCGACCTGGCGGTGGGATACAGTGCCACGGCTCTGTTCGGCCTGGCCATGATCGTCATCGCCAGCGGCCTGGATCTGGATAGCAGCGGCGCCACCTTGATCGTCGGCCTGGCGGATCAGTTGGCCGGTAAGATCGGTCCTGCCGGACGCTGGATCTTTCTGGTCGGAGCCTGGACGGCGGTCTTCAGCAGCCTGCTGGGGGTCTGGCAGGCGGTACCGTATATCTTCGCCGATTACTGGCAGATGCACCGGAAGACCGTGGGCGGTGCGTCTCGTGTCCGCACCGACAGCGGCCCCTACCGTCTCTACCTGCTGGGGCTGGCCGTCCTACCGTTGTTGCAGGTCGGCCATTCCTTCCGGGAGGTGCAGAAGTACTACGCCGTCATGGGCGCGGCGTTCATCCCGCTGCTGGCCCTGGTCTTGTTGATACTGGGCGGACGGAGTGACTGGATCGGCCGCAGCCATCGCAATCATCCGGCGACGGTGGCCATGCTCGTTGCAGCCCTGGTCCTGGCTGTAATGGTGGGGTTCGTCCAGATTCGCAACACGTGGTACTGATTCGCATCCACGCGCGGTGGTGATCATGCCCTCTGTCGGGGATACATGCCAAACGTCCCGATGGCATGGAAATCACCGGGACGCGACTCGGGAAAACCCTTCTAGCGGTATAGTGCTTTGATCCCACCCCAAGTGGTCTCGGTATCCTCGACCATCGTTAACTCGAGATCGCCACGGATTTCCCCCTCCGGAAACAGATCGGAGTGAATGTTGACGTAAACCCGGTGGCCGATCAACTCCTGTACATCGAATGCAGTCGTTGGCCACAAACCGGCGAGTGGTGAACCCAGCGGTAAAGTGAAGAGGACCGGACCGTTCTCACCCGGAGCGGCATTGTGAAAATGCGCAGCTGTTTGGGTTCCATCGAGCCCGGCGAAATTCACCGTGTAGGCGGCTTCCGTCCCGGCATCATCCACGATCAAGGTGACGGTACCGTAGGCACCGGACGGTGTTACGGGAACGACTTGGGAGCCCGTGATGGTTGCCTCGTAAACCGTTTCGGCGATACTGGGGGTGCTACTCAAGACCAACAAGGCAGTGACGCCCAAAGTGATCTTGCATACATGAGAAATCTTCATTGCCATGACTCCCTTAATAATCT
>CBDURX010000078.1:0-7422 GCA_965369485.1 uncultured bacterium
GGTGAAGTAGATGGGTGTCTGGAACCTGATCACGACTGCGGCCATGGCCGAGCAGAGCACAAACGGTATGATGAACAGCCATTTTCGGCGCAGGAAAATGCGCCACAGGACCAGCGGATCGAAGCCGGTCCCGGCACTCTGCTCTTCTTCGAGGTAAGGATCCATCTCTCGAGCCCTCTTTCACCGCTGACGCATTCAATCCCTGCCGTACTCCACGAGGCGAGGAACAGGCTAGCCGATCCGCGGTCCACCCGCAACTCACATCCCGCCCCGTCGTCGGCGCCAGTCAGGGACGCGACGCGGTTCGAACTGTCCGGCCACGTTTTGTCCACGCCGGATGTCACCGAACCCCAGGGACGATGATCGCCAGGGTCGGAAAAAAAATCCTGGACCTGCGTCAAAGTGTCACTTCTGGTAGCCGCCAGAACTACCGAGGCGGCGCTCACGCCATCCACCCCGTCTCCGCAACGCGACCGGCATGGATCCTGATGCAGCCCTCGCACCTCGTCAACAGCGCCTCCCAGGAGCATCGGATTATTGCGAAACTTCATGAGGATTACCTGGATTCTGCTGTCCCTGGGGGCGACACTCCACAGCTTCTACGGCTGTGATTCCACCTCACGTCCGCGGGAAAACAACGAAGATACGGAATCGATAAAATACTATATTGAAGTGATATACACGGAAAAGTTATACCGTTTTCTTGAACTGGCCGACGGTGACTGGGAGTGGTCCTGGACATACCAGTCCCCCGATAGCCAAGTCACCCGGGGTGCTGCACTCCTGCATCTGAGCGGTTGCAGTGGTCACTGGATTTTGAACGATCACACCGACCCGTCACGCCTCGGCGACGGCGGCCAGTTGACCTTTTCACCCTCCGACCCCCATCTCTGGCACGAATTACGTGCCTTGTGGCCATCACCGATGGGTACGATCTGTCTGCCGTTGCCGAGGCAAATGGTCGACTCCGCCTACTATGCGGATCTGCTCCACCTACTTCAGGACTTGACGACACCGCGGTTCGGCCAGCAGGTGACCCACTGGCCGCAACGTCCCGTACCGGTGAGGGCGGGCGACGCCGTCAGCGGCGATGTGGACCTGGCAGCCTGCCTCCACGATGCCGTCGCGATCTGGAACGACGGCGAACCGGACAGCCTCTTCCGCTGGCAACCGACGGCGGGGTGGGGTGTGCGGTTGATCCATTTCCCAGACCTGAACCTCTCACCACCCCTCTCAGCTCAGATGGTACGCCTGGACGATACCGGCCGTCCCTTACGTCTGCACATCCTGGCCGGGAACAATTACGACGGGGTCATTGACCGCCCCTACGCCGTGCGTGGGATGGTGCACGAGCTGGGCCACGCCCTTTTGTTGTGGGGACACAGCCTGGACCGGCGGCACGTGTTGTGGGGCCAGGCGCCACCGTTGCTGGCGACACCCTCCAGGGACGAGAGAAGGGCTGCACGGCTCTGGTTCCTGCTGCCGGCCGGCCTGGACCTCTCGGCCTACGGCCGGTCAACGGAAATGGATCCGGAAAGGTAGCAGGGCCAGGGGTCGTCCGTCTAGCAGCGGCACACTGGCCAGGGTGCCGTCACGGGCCAGTGCCGCCGCCGCCGTCCATACCGGCCAGGCCGGGTCGCTACCGAGTCTCACATCATGGAATGTACGCAACAGCAGCCTCTCGAGAAAACTGAGACGCCGCTCGTAGCTGACAACGGCCACTTTTTCGGCAGGATCGAGGCCCACCATGCGTTTGGCCGCGTCGAGGGCTCTCATCAGACCGCCCAGTCCATCCACCAGGCCGTACCTCACGGCCTGTCCACCACTCCAGACCCGGCCCTCGGCAAGCGTGGCTACCTCAGCGGACGTCATATTGCGACCGTCTGCGACCTTGGCCAGGAAACGCTGGTAGAAGTCCTCGAGCAGATTCTGTAGACGTACGCGTTGCGCGGCCGTGAACATGGCGTTGTTGCTGAAGAGCAGTGCGTTCTCACCCCGGGTGATATACTCCCTTTGTACACCGATCTTGTCGAAGAAGCCCTTCATGTCGACCTTGCCGGCAAACACCCCGATGGAACCGGTCATGGTTCCCGGCTCGGCGAAGATGGAGTCGGCGCCGCAGGAGATGTAATACCCGCCGGAGGCGGCGTATCCCGACATGGAGACGATCACCGGCTTTTGCCGCCGTAACCGCACCATCTCGTTCCAGATCAGGTCGCTGGCCAGGGCCGATCCGCCGGGACTGTCCACTCGCAGCACCACCGCCGCAATGTCGTCGTCCTGGCGCGCGAGCTGGAGATGCTCGACGACGGTCTCGCTGCCAGCGATCTTGCCCTGGAAACGGTCGTGCCGGGATTCTCCCGACGCGATGGTGCCCGTGGCGTAGATGAGGGCGATACGGGTGTCCACCCGCCCCCGGCCCTGGGTCAGAAGGTAGTCGTGGAAATCGGTCCGTGCATCCGTGTCGAAGAGCGACTCGATCACTTCGTCCAGACACATCACACTGTCCACGAGGCCAGCTGCCAGGGCGGCAGGAGCATCGTACAGACCGGTGTCGATCCAGGCCTCGACCTGTTCTGCAGTCGCACCGCGTCCCGTGGCGATCGTATCGACCAGTCGACGGTAGCGGTCCTCGACGATGGATTCCACCATCTCCCGAGAGGCCGCAGACGCTCGGTCCCGGGTCAGTGCCTCCGGGGCAGACTTGTACTTTCCGACGTGCACGAAATCCGCCTGCATCCCCAGCTTGCCCAGCGTGTTCTTCAGAAAGCTCAGCTCGGCGCTGATACCGAGCAGTGCGAGGTAGGCTTCGGGGGCCACGATCACCTCGTTTGCGGCCATGGCCAGAGCGTATTCCTTGCTGCCGGCACCTTCGAGGTAGGCGACGACCGGCTTGCCCGAGGTTGCAAATCCCCGCACCGCCTGCTGCAGTTCCTCCACCTTGGCCCAATCCACCGGCAGAGCCTGGATGTGGAGCAGCAACCCCTGAATGTCGTTGTCCTCGGCTGCTCTCTTCAAGGAGAAGATGATATCCCGCATGATCGGCGTGGGGTGCCTCAGCAAGTTGCCGAGCACGGAATCGTCCCTCTCTTCCTCGTAACTCGCTGCCACCTGCCAGACGAGCAATCCACCCTCCAGTTCTGGGCCGGTGTCGAAGCTCCTCATGAGGCGCCACAAGAGACCGAGACTGCCGCCCACGATGACGGCGATCACCAAGAAAACGATCCAGAATTTCTTCATGTTCGAACCTCCATTGCTAGCGGATCGTAAACCACCAAGCGTTGCCAGGCCAGACTAATTACCCAAGTCCATTGCGCTGATTCCGATCCTGGGGTACTGTTGCGAAAGTGCGCCTCGAGGATGATGGATGCTATCCTCTTTCAATTATTTGCCCGGGTTAAGGAGGCAGGTCCATGACACTCAACTGGTTACCCAGAGACGACGAGATCAAGAATCATCTGACTGCGAGCGAGGACCACTGGGGTACCGAGCCCCCCTGTACCATCTACGAGAAACGCCCGGTGTTGGACCGAGACGGCAAGCCGGTCGAGAACTTGTTTACTGCCTGGATCACCTTGAACAATCCGGCCCAGTTCAACTCCTACACCACCGAGATGGTCAAGGGAGTCATCGCCGGCTTCCAGGCCGCTTCCCTGGACCGCAGTGTCGTGGCCGCACTCTTCACCGCCGTGGGAGACCGAGCGTTCTGCACCGGAGGTAACACCAAGGAATACGCCGAGTACTACAGCAAGCGACCCAACGAATACGGCGAATACATGGACCTGTTCATCGGCATGGTGGATGCCATTCTCAATTGTAAAAAACCGACCATCTGCCGGGTCAACGGAATGAGGGTCGCCGGCGGTCAGGAAATCGGGATGGCCTGCGTTTTCACTCTAGCTTCCGACCTGGCCGTGTTCGGTCAAGCAGGGCCCCGTCACGGATCGGCTCCGGACGGAGGCTCCACCGATTTCCTGCCCTGGATGCTCTCCATAGAGGATGCCATGTGGAACTGCGTCTCCTGCGAGATGTGGAGCGCCTACAAGATGAAGATGAAGGGGGTAATCACCAAGGTCGTACCTGTCCTGCAACTGGACGGAAAGTTCGTCCGCAACCCCCTGGTCGTCACAGACCACTACCTGGCGGACGGGGAGATCGTCTACGGGGAGTTCAAGAGCGGCGATGAAGCGAGGGAGGCCAAGGTTCAAATCAAGAACGGGACCACGGACTTCGCACTGCTGGACAAGGAAGTCGACACTGTCATCTGGCGCTTGACGAACCTCTTCCCCGGTTGCGTCATTAAATCCCTCGACGGTATTCGCGCCAAGAAGAAATTCTTCTGGGATATGATGAAGCTCCCCAACCGGCACTGGTTATCGGCGAACATGGCCACCGAGGCGTTACTCGGCTTCAACGCTTTCAACACCCGGAAGCTCACCGGACGGGATACCATCGATTTCATCAAGTACCGGCAGCTCATCGCTCAGGGTCGTCAGATGGACGACGAGGCGTTCGCAGAACTGCTCGGCGAGCCAAAAGAGAATTGACCTGTGACCCACCTGAGTACGAGGAAAAGTGATGAAGGCTGGACTCACACCTGAACAGACCCAGAAGGCTGACGGAATTCTGGCCGGAGCCGCCGCCGACAAGCGCGACTACCTGTTCGAGCACGAGGTCTACCAGATCCTCCAACTCCTGGGTCTGCAAGTACCCACGTACCTCTTCGTCAGCAGTCCGGATGAACTGGCCAGCGGCATGCTGTGCGAGTTCGGGACGGAGCGCCTGGTCTTGAAGATCGTCTCCGGAGAGATCCCCCACAAGACCAGGGTCGGCGGAGTCCAGATCGTCACGCGCGACCGGGAGCGGATCCGCGCGCGCATGCAGCGTATGCACGAGGATATTCTTTCCCATCCTCGCTATGAGGAGCGGAAGCCGCGGATCGATGGGTTTCTCCTCTCCAGTTTCATCGACTACTCGAAAGATCTGGGCAACGAAGTGCTCATCGGGATCAAGGAAAACCTCGCCTTCGGTCCCGAGATCTCCTTCAGCAAGGGGGGCACTGACGCAGAGCACTTCGCCAAGTACTTCTCCTCCCCCAACGTCAGGCTTCTGCCACTCGATCGGCCGGAGTGCCGCGAATTGCTCGGTACCACGGGAATCATCCTGAAGTACATGGAAGAGGACAAGCTGGACTACGTGGACAAGATCGTCGAGGCTCTCTACCGCCTTAACCTGTTGTTCACGCACTACTCGAGCCTCAACCCTGATCCGCCGGACTACATCTTCTCCGAATTCGAGATCAATCCGTTCGTCATCGACTACGAGCGGAATCTCCTCGCCATCGACGGTCTCGCCCATTTCCTCCCGGCAGAGAAAAGGCTGGACCTGCTGAACAAGCCCAACACGGACGGTCTGGAGCACATCTTCTGGCCGCAGGGAATCGCCGTCATCGGCGTGTCGGCGACGGACAGCGCCAAGACCGGTAACAACATCGCCACCCTCCTACACAACCTCGGCCGCGAGGACCTCTACCTGGTGAACGTCAAGGGGGGCCGCACCAATATTGCGGGTAAGACTTATAGTCTGTACAAAAACCTGAGCGACATCCCGAACCGGGTCGACCTGGTGGTGGTGACCGTACCGGCCAGGCTTGCACCTGCCGTCGTGGCGGAAGCCAAAGCCAAGGGAGCCAAGGGCGTGGTGCTCATTCCCGGCGGCTTCAGCGAGGTCGAGGGAGATCAGTCGCTGGAAAAAAAGATCGCGGAGATCGTTGCCGGCAGTGGTATGCGGGTCATTGGGCCCAACTGCCTCGGCCTCTTTCGCGCACCGAATCGACGACAACCAGGGCTGAACACTCTCTTCATCCCCGAGGAAAAGCTCGAGTATCGCCCGAAACAGGAGAGCAATGTGGCTCTCCTGACCCAGAGCGGCGCCCTCGGTATCACGGAGTTGGACAAGCTGAAGAGCGCGATCTATCCCCGCGTGGTGGTCAGCTATGGCAACCAACTGGACGTGGACCCTGGCGATCTCGCCGCTTACTTCCAGAACGACCCTGACATCGACGTCCTGGCCTTTTACATCGAGGGGTTCAAACCGTGCGGCGGCCGCAAGTTCTTCGACGCTGTGAAAGAATCCACCAAACCGGTCATCGTCTACAAGGCCGGCCGCACGGACGCCGGCTCACGCGCGGCCGCCTCGCACACCGCCTCGATGACCGGCGACTACAAGGTTGCCCTCGCGGCCATGGAGCAGGCGAAGGCCATCGTGGCCGACCACATCCTCGACCACAAGGATCTCATCAAGATCTTCGCTCTTATGGGCAACAAGACCATAGGTGGCAAGCGTGTGGCCGGGGTGGTCAATGCCGGATTCGAGAGCACCTACGCGGCTGACAACATAGGTGGCTTGGAGCTGGCGCAGTTCAGTCCCGAGACCGTGGCAAAGCTCCGCAAGGAGTTGCCACCCTTCGTCTCCATCAACCCCTTCCTCGACCTGACCCCCATGGCGGACGACGCACTGTTCGAACGCTGCATCGAATTGCTCCTGGCGGACACACGGGTGGACTGCCTCTTCATCTCCATCGTACCTCACACGGTCATGCTGCAGACCAAGCGTGAGGAGATGGAGAAAGACAAGGAGAACATCGCCTACCGCATCATCCGCCAGGGCCGGAACTCGGACAAGCCTATCGTGGTCTCCATCAATGCCGGCACCATGTACAACGTCTTCGTGGAGACGGTCGAAGAAGGCGGCGTCCCGACGTACACCACGGCGGAACGCGCCATGTTCGCCCTTAACCGGCTGGTAAACTACAGGTTGGAGAGATAACCACGGATTTGGGAACGGCCATGTCCATGCGAGACCTCATAGCGCGGAACCGCAGTTACCGCCGCTTCCACCAGGATATCGCTGTTGGCAGGCAAACCCTGGCCGAGCTGGTGGATCTCGCCAGGCTCACCGCTTCCGGCAACAACCTGCAGTCCTTGAAATATCTGCTCTCGAGCGACAGGCAAAGGAACGAGCTGATCTTCCCACACCTGGCCTGGGCGGGTTACCTCGCGGACTGGCCCGGACCTGCTCCCGGCGAGAGACCCGCTGCGTACATCATCATTCTCGCAGACACCACCATTTCTCACTCCAGCGGTTATGACTGCGGTATCGCGATCCAGAGCATATTGCTAGGCGCCACGGAAAGCGGTCTGGGCGGTTGCATCATCGGGTCACTGCAGAGGCAGGAGTTACGGGAAGCCCTCGCGATACCTTCTCACCTGGAAATCTTACTCGTCGTGGCTCTCGGCAAACCGCGGGAATCGGTCCAGATCGAAGAAGTCGGGCCCGATGGCGACATCAAGTACTGGCGTGACAAAGATGGAGTTCATCACGTCCCGAAGCGGCCGTTGGCTGACATCATCATTGGCTAAT
>CBDURX010000079.1:0-7415 GCA_965369485.1 uncultured bacterium
TTCGGAGAGCAGTGGTCTCTGACTAACGGAGGTCTGGATCCCGGATTGCACAGGGTGGAGGTAGAGGCGGTCGATTGGTCGGACAACCGGAGTGTCGTGGCCTGGGACCTCGTGGTGGTGGAGAGCCAGGACGCCGCACCGGTCAGCGTTCCGAGCGGCTGGGCAGAGGACCCTGCGCGGGTTGCCCTGCCCATGTTGCCCGACGGCAGCGAGCGGTGGTTGACACCATTTCTGGTGCTGGTGCGTTCTCCTAGGGGAGAGTGGTCCGGTCACGACGCCTTGACTTATGCCACCACGCCAGCGGATCGCCGGTTCCTGATCGGTCAGGCGCAGCAGACGGCGCGCCAGACGGTTCTCTGGGCCGTGCCGGACAGCTTGAGTGAGGAAGAAGTGACGCAGGTTCGTCAGCAGCAAGGGCTGAAAAGTCTAGGCCTCTCCGTAGTCGTAGTGGGGGTGGACCACTACAACTGGAACAATCCCCTGGTGAGCCTGGTGAGCGCAGACCTGCCTGCGGACTCTCTCGCCACCGTGGGCGTCTACCTGCGGAACCGCGACGGCGGCTGGAACCACGTGGAGTCACCACTGCACCCCGAGCCCGCAGGTATGGGGCTCATCTGGCATGTACCCGCCTCTCGGCCGGGCCGCTATGCCTTGTTCCGGGACACTCTCCCGCCCGAACTGGGGTTGGCCCATGGCCGAACCTTAACGGTGGTGGCTGCCGTGGAGCGGAACCGCGAGGGCGTCTCGTTACCGCGGTGGGAAATCTTGCGGATACCCTGGCACGACGCCGGCTCGGGTGTCGACCCCGCCAGCATCCACGTCTGGTGCGACGGGCGGGAGAGGATCGCCGAGCCTGATCCGCTACGCCAGAGACTGCTCTGCGAATTGCCGGACGACCTGGCGCTGGGTGAACACGAGCTGATTCTGCAGGCCGCTGATTACGCCGGGAACACCAGTCTGAGCAGCCTGAAATTCGTCTGTGAGGCATCAGCCGACTCGATACGCACAGAGGCCGGTTTCTGAGCGCTACACGAGGCGGAGTTGTCACGGTCCCGCCTGTGGACGCCGCGGCCCGTGCCTGGTATCGTAACTCTACCCGGATCAATCATACATGATCCGAGTCAATCCACTACAGCCTTGATGCTGCTCGAGTGAGGATCGCCGCAAATGTCCCAGCCGACCTTCGTCCACCTGCACAATCATTCCGATTACTCGCTGCTGGACGGTGCCATGAAGACCAGGGTCATGGCCGAGAAAGCCGCCGCATACGGCATGCCCGCCCTGGCCCTGACCGACCACGGCAATCTGTTCGGCTCCGTGGAGTTCTACCGGGAATGCCGCAAGGTGGACGTGAAGCCGATCCTGGGCATGGAAGCGTACGTGTCCCGGGACCATCAGGACCGCACCAGCGAACACGCCAGGCGCAACAACCACCTGATCCTCCTGGCGCGCAACATGTCCGGCTGGCGGAATTTGATCCGGCTCTCGACAGCTGGGTACCTCGATGGTTTCTACTACAAACCGCGTGTGGATAAGGAACTGCTGGCCCGGCACAGCGAGGGTTTGATCGCCTTGAGTGCGTGCATGTCGGGAGAGCCCAACTCCCTGCTGGCCAAAGACGACGTTCCGGGGGCCGTCCGCGCTGCCGGGGAATACGCGGACATATTCGGGAAGGACTACTATTTTCTCGAGATCCAAAACCACGGCTTGCCCCAGGAGGACCGGATCCGGCAGCTGATGCCTCAAGTGGCCGAAGCAGTCGGCGTCGACATCGTCGCAACCAACGATTGCCACTTCGCCGAGCGGAGCCACCATCAGGCCCACGACCTCTTGCTGTGCATTCAGACCAACCGCCTCTACGACGAAGCCAACCGCTGGCGCTCCCAGACGGACCAGGTCTACTTCAAGAGCGCCGAGGAGATGGTCTCCCTGTTCCAGGACTGGCCTACGGCCGTCGCGAACAGCCTGCGCATCGCCGACATGGTGGATCTGGAGGTGGAACTGGGGCGCCTCCTGTTACCGGAGTTCCCGCTGCCGGAACGGTTCGTCACCGCGGACGACTACGTGGAGCATCTGGCTCGCGAGGGGCTACGAGAGCGCTACGGGAAGACCACGCCCCAGCTCGAGCAGCGGCTTGCCTACGAACTGGGCGTGATCGAGGACATGGGTTACGCGGGGTACTTTCTCATCGTCTGGGACTTCATCGCCGCTGCCCGGCGCCTGGGTATTCCCGTCGGTCCCGGTCGTGGTTCGGCGGCTGGCAGTCTAGTTTGTTATTGCATGCGCATAACTGATATAGATCCAATAGCTAATGGACTTATATTCGAGAGATTTCTGAACCCTGAACGTATATCCATGCCTGATATCGACATTGACTTCTGTTTCGAGAAGCGGCCGCAGATCATCCAATACGTGGCTCAGAAGTACGGCCAGGACAATGTTTCCCAGATCATCACTTTCGGTACCATGGCTGCCCGCGGCGTCCTGAAAGACGTGGCTCGCGTGCTCGGATTCAGCTTTTCGGAGGCGGACCGCATCAGCAAGCTGGTGCCCGAAGAGATTGGCATCACATTGTCCAGGGCTCTCGCCGAGGCACCGGGGCTGAAGGAGGTCCGTAAGGAGTCGCCTCGCCACGACATGCTCATCAGGAACGCGTTGATCCTGGAAGGGCTCCATCGTAACCCCGGCATCCACGCCGCCGGTGTCCTGATCACACCGACCTCCTTGATCAACCACGTGCCGCTGTACAAGACGGCCAAGGATGACATCACCACCCAGTTCGACATGAAGATGGCCGAGCAACTGGGCCTGCTGAAAATGGATTTTTTGGGCCTACGGACCTTGACGGTCATCGCAAAGGCGTTACAGCTGATCCGCGAGACCAAGGGGATCAGCATGTGAGCGGAAGAGATTCCCCTGGACGATCCGGAGACCTTCGCCCTGTTGCAGAAGGGGTTGACCGTGGGGGTATTCCAGCTCGAGAGCGGCGGTATGCAAGAGCTGGTGCGCAAGCTCCAGCCCACCAGCTTCGAGGACATCACCGCGGTGAACGCCCTGTTCAGGCCGGGACCGCTGGGTGCCGGCATGGACCAGGTCTACGTGGACTGCAAGCACGGACGACGTCAGGTCACTTACCTGAATCCGTGTCTGGAGCCGATACTGAAAGAGACCTTCGGGGTCATTCTCTATCAGGAACAAGTGATGCAGATCGCCAGCGCCATGGGCGGCTTCACTATGGCCGAAGCCGATACGCTGCGTAAGGCGATGGGCAAGAAGGACGCCCGCATGATGGAGGAGTTGAGGGTCAAGTTCATCGAGGGTGCCGTCCACAACAGTCACACCGCGAAAAGTGCCGGGACCATCTACGACGAGATGGCCCACTTCGCTCAGTACGGGTTCAACAAGTCCCACAGCGCCAGTTACGCAGTGCTGTCGCTGCAGACGGCTTGGTTGAAGGCCAACCATCCTGCAGAATTCATGGCCGCCAACATGAGCTCGGAGATGCGCAAAGCCGACCGCATCACCGTCCTGATCGACGAGGTCAAGAGCCTGGGCCTGACGATCTCACCGCCGGACATCAACGATCCGCGGCCAGAATTCTCCGTGCAGGGAAGCGTCATCGTCTTCGGTATGGGTGCCGTCAAGAACGTGGGAGTGAAGGCAATCGAGGAGATCCAGGCGGTGCACCAAAGTCTAGGCCGGGATTTCCGCGACCTGTTCGACCTGTGTGAACAGGCGGATCTGCAGAAGATCAACCGCAAAGTGCTGGAGGGCCTCATTCACGCCGGAGCCTTGGACACATTCGACAGTCATCGTCACGAAATGATCGTGAACCTGGATCTGGCCATGGCCCATGGGCACCAGGTGGCGCGAGACCGCGCCCAGGGTCAGTCCTCCCTCTTCGGCGCCCAGCAACAAGACGCCATCCGCCCGGTCATGCAGCCATGTGAATCGTACGACCCGTTACAGAGGTTGAGTTTCGAGCGCCAGGCCATAGGTTTCTTCCTCTCGGGCCATCCCTTCCATGAGTACAGGGAATTCATCGACGCGCTGCCAGTCACCGCCGTCTGCGCACTGGATGGCCTGGGCGAGGGGACAGCGGTGGACCTGGTGGGTGTGGTAACTTCCTTCTCCGAGGCGCGCGACAAGCACAAACGTGTCTATGCCAGGACACACTTCGAAGATCTGACTGGCATGACCGGAGTGATCGTATACGCACGGTTGTACGAGGAGGCTGCCGACCTCGTACAGGGCGATTCCATCCTTGTGTTCAGCGGCAGGGTGCGGGTGCGTTCGGACGGCAAACGGGAGGTAGTAGCTGATCGAGTGGTCCACGTGGATGACGCCATGGCTGCGTGGACCAGGGAGATCTTGTTGCGCCTCGATCTGGACAATCACGCCGAGGAGGCCATCGCGTCGCTGGGAGAAATTCTACGCTTGCAGGCGTCGGAAATGGAGTTGCCACGCACGCAGAACGCATCGATCATGGCCGAGGCCGGTGACCCAGCAGCTCCCCGTCCGGTCCCTCTGGTCGTGGAAGCCCAGCGTAAGGGCAAGCGCTGGTTGCTGCGGTCCCAGTCGCATACCATGTTGCTCACCCTCGAGGGCCTCCGGCTGCTCCGGTCGTTGCCCGGGAGTCTGGGTTGCTGTCTGCGGTGTGAACTGCCGCCGGCTGCCACGGGACCACGGGGGCACCAGGGGCTACGGCAACGGCGCGCCCTAACTTGACAGTCGTACGTCGAAATGGGTTAATCCTCTGATGCCCCAAGGTGGAGTGGTGCTGTAGGTAAATCGCGAGGAGTGACCGCGGGTATGGAATGGAAAAGGAAGGGGCCTTGGCTCGAATTCGAACGGCCCATCATTGAGCTGGAGGAGCGCATCCATACCTTGCAGGAGTCGGCATCTCTGCGGGGGTTGGATGTCGCGGACGAGGTTACCAGGCTCCAGGAACGGGTCCAGAAACTGGGCCGTGAGATCTTCGCCAACCTGGAACCGTGGCAACGGGTCCAGCTGGCGCGGCACCCCCGCCGTCCCACCACCATCGATCACATCGCACGCATCTTCGACGACTTCGTCGAGTTGCACGGCGATCGCTTGTTCCGTGACGATGCCGCCATCGTGGGAGGTTTTGGTTTTCTGGACGAGCGCCGCGTGCTGGTCATCGGCCACCAGAAAGGGCGGGATACCAAGAGCAATATCAAACGGAACTTCGGCATGGCTCACCCCGAGGGCTACCGCAAAGCGCTGCGGTTGATGCACATGGCCGCTCGCTTTGGCAGACCCGTGGTGACCTTCATCGACACGCCGGGCGCTTTCCCCGGCGTTGGCGCCGAGGAGAGGGGGCAGGCCGAGGCCATCGCCCGTAACCTGCGCGAAATGGCCGCTTTACCGGTCCCCATCGTTGTCACCGTCACCGGTGAGGGCGGCTCTGGTGGAGCCCTGGGCCTGGGAGTCGGGGACCGCATCGGCATGCTGGAGAACTCCATCTACAGCGTCATCAGCCCCGAAGGGTGTGCGGCCATACTCTGGCGGGACCGGGAAAAGGCCAAGGATGCCGCCGCGGCCTTGAAGCTGACCTCCCGCGATGCCGATAAGGTCGGGGTCATCGACGCCATTCTGCCCGAGCCGATTGGCGGCGCTCACCGGGACCACGACGCGACCGCGGCCGAGATCAAGAAATGGCTTCTGAAGTGCCTGGAAGAATTGGAGCCAAAGACGCGCACCGAACTGCTGGACGAGCGACTGGACAAGTTCTTGAAGATGGGGATCTTTGTGGAGGAGAAGGGCAAGCAGGGGTGATATCCTTGCGGAGGTCTGTGACCAGGCTCCGAGTGCGGTCCTCACTGTCGTCCTGTGGTACACGTTGTGGCAAGCCAGGAGGGATTTGACAAGCCGTACGAACCTCGTTATAATTCTTACTGCCAACCTCTTCAAGGTTTCCGCCCTGCGCCCGTCGGCCTCATCATACGGGTGGGGAGGAAATTTTGTCTATATCCCATTCCCTTGGACCCGGAAACGGATTCGGATGTGTCGGTAAGCGTGGTAACCGAGATACTCGCGTTACCTGCTGTCCGTAAAACGAGGAGGTGGCTGGCATGCTCGACCCCAAGTTACTGACGATCCTGGCATGCCCACGTTGCAAGAAGCCGGTAGTCCCGGTCCCTGATCACTCGGCACTGGACTGTCACGCTTGCCGGTTGCGCTACAGAGTCGAAAACGGCATTCCCATCCTGCTGGTGGACGAGGCCCATTCGATCCTGAAGGAAGGTTAAGCAGTCGTGTGCCTCTTCACCCATTGCGCGGTCGGCGCCCTCGTAGGCGGAGCAACTCAGAACGTGGGCGTGGCGATTGTGGCCGGACTGGCTTCCCATGCCGTGCTGGACGCCATTCCCCATTACGACTACCCGGACTGGCGGGTGGAACTGGCCGGCGGGGGCTTGACCCTCCTCGTACTCCTCCTCTTGCCATCCGCCTCCTGGCCGGCTGCCGCCGGCGGCCTTGCCGGTATGTTGCCAGATCTGGAGATTCTGCTCATGAAACTGGGACGCATTCAGCGCAAGTCGTTCCTCTTCCCGTCCCATACGGGACTGATTACCCACGGCCGCGAATGCACTGCCCGGACCCTCGTGTGGCAACTCCTGCTCGCGTCCGCTTGCCTGGCGGCTCTGGGCCTGGTCGTTCCCCAGCCTGCACGGGCTCAGACTGAGACAAGGGAAGTGGAGCGGCTGGATTCCCCCCTCCAGGAGCGCACTGCTGCACTGGTGGTCATGGATCGCCCCACAACTGATCTGCTGGCCGCCGAGGCGGGGGTGACCCGTTTGCGGGTCAGTTTCCCGGTACTGCGTGCCGAAGCCGACTGGGGGAGTGTCACTGCGGAGCGGGTGGAGTGGCGGATGCCGGGATACGAGGGCTGGGACGACGCTGGCAATGAGGTCGAGCTGGCACCCGTACACCGGGTGGTCATGGCAGTGCCGTGCCGGACACGGCCGCAGTGGCGGGTCACTTCACTGCGCTGGTGGCGGGAACCGTCCGCCGAATTCGTCCCCTCGGATCTGGTGATGGTGTCACGGCCCGCGATCTGCCGCAAGGTTCCTCTGGTCACGGTCACGGTCAATCCCCTGGCGGTCTCCGGAGGAGTGCTGGCTGAGTTGACCCTGGTCCTGGAGCATCCTCCCGCGTCGGTTTGCGCCGACTACTGGCGTGCCGGCCTCGCGGCCAAGGACGTGAGCCGCAATGAACATTTCCCGGTCCCGTCCAATATTTTGAACAAGGAAATCTTTCGCACCTTGCAGAGGGGCGCGCGGCAGCAGCGTGTCGAGGCAGATCCCACCCGGATGAGAGGAACCTTCAAAGCGGCTACTGCTACAGTGGAGGACCCGTTCGCCCGGACCAGCCACTGGTTGCGCCTCGAGGTG
>CBDURX010000080.1:0-7379 GCA_965369485.1 uncultured bacterium
GCTGTCGGTAGCCCTACATTTGGGGCCGTTGCCCACGCCGCCGCCGGACGCCTCGGCACCGCCTTTGCACGGAACCGTGGAGCTGGTGCCGGAGATCGATCCAGGGCAGCCCTTTCCCACCGCGGGGACGAAGGTTGCACCACTGCCGGGACGGAGTGTGGCGTGGCGCGAGATCGAGGCTGACGGCCAGGGATCGCTGGCTGTCCCCGGTGGTGGGGTGCACTGGTTCGCCACGCACTTGCACCTGGACCTCTGGACGGACCTGGATCTCGTAGCCGACACCCGCGGCGGGATCACCCTCTACGTGGACGGTGAGGAGCAGGCGGCACGGAAGTACGGGGACGATACGCAGGAGAAAGACCAGGAGCCGTTGGAGGCGTCCCTGGCCCTGTCCCGCGGCGTCCACAGTGTCCTGGCGCGGGTCGAGTTCCCTCCGGGATTGAAGGCCATATTCCGCTTCCGCCTGCACGCCGCGGTGGAACCCCCGGCCACTGTCTCCTGGTCGGTGGACCGCCTCACTCCATGCGCGGACTTCGACCGCTCCCGCGAGGTGGCCGCCATCTCCGGTCTCGCTGTCTCTCCCCAGGGAAAGTACGTGGCCAGGCGGTTGACCCGCCGTCACGCGACGGGCGAGGAAAAGCAGGCTGAAGTGTCCGTCTTCGACGGCCAGGGCCACCTGGTCGCCTCCGAGGTGGGGGGAGGGAGTGCTCGTCCCGTGGCATTCTCCCCCGACGGCAAGCAATTGCTGCTGGCGCGAACGGCCAGTGAAGGCAGTGACGGCGATGACCTGCTGCTCTGGTCCGTGCCGTCCGGCCCGGCTGTCAGTGTCGTGCGCCACGAGCCCGGGCTGGGGCTGATCCGGTTCAGCCCCGACGGGGAGCAACTCCTGCTGGCCTCGACCCGCGGCGTGGAGGAGGAAGAGGCAGATGATAGCGCCGCGCACCGTCGCCAATATTTACGGGAGAGGCTGCCCGACTACACGTCCCACTCCCACCTGCATCTGCTGGACATCTCCAGTGGGATGCGGCGCCGGTTGACGACTCCGGGTGACTACGTCCTGGACGACGCCCAATTCCTGCCGGACGGACGCAAGGTCGTTTACGGCATCACCATGCCGAGTGCCCAGAGACCCTGGTTCCACACCGAGATCCGGAGTGTGGACCTGGTGACGGGTGAGGAGAGACTGGTGGCGACCTTCGTTGCAGGTTGGGAAGTGCGTCCCCAGAGTTTCGCGATAGCGCCCGACGGCAAGCAACTGGCGTTCATCGGTCCGCCCGAGGAACTGGGCGCCGGTCACGTCCAGCACAACGTCTACAACAAGCAGGTCTGGTTACTGGACCTGGCAAGCGGACGTTTCGAGCGTATCACCCACGACTTGCCTTTCGCTTTCGCCGGCGGCGCGGGTCTGCCGAGGTGGGAGCGCACGGGGAGCTCGTTGTTCGTCCTGGTCCAGCAGGGCGCGCGCCAAAGGTTGGCGCGTCTCATGCGGACAAAGGACGGCTGGACTGTCGAGACCCTCGCCCACGCCGCCGAAACGGTAGGCACGGCGGCGCTCTCGGCCGATGCGGGGTTCGTGGCCTACACGGCTTCCGAGCCTACCCAGCCCCTCGAACTTCACTTGAAAGACACCGGCACGGGCCGGGACGTCTTGCTGGAGCAGCCCAACAGTTTCGTGTCGGAGACCTGGCTGCTCTCCAGCCCACAGGATGCTTCCTACACGGGACAGGGCGGTGAGACCATCGAAGCGTGGTGGTATTCACCCGTGGTCAGTGTCGACGACGGCAAGACACCGCTGGTGCTCTATTATTACGGTGGCGCAGTGCCCACGACGAGAGCATTCAACTCGACGCACCAGTTCTTCGCGGCCAACGGCTACGCAGTGCTGGTGGTCAACCCCCGCGGTGCCAGCGGTTACGGCGACGCCTTTGCCGACCATCACGCCGGTGACTGGGGACCGGCTGCCAGCGGTGATATCCTGGCCGGCGTGGATGCCTTTTTGGCGGCTCACCCGGAGATCGACGGTGAGCGTATAGGCATCTACGGTGGATCGTACGGCGGCTTCATGACGGGGTACCTGGTGACGGTCACCGATCGTTTCGCGGCGGCGGTGTCGCTGTACGGCATCAGCGACCTGGCGACCTACTGGGGACAGGGTGTGTGGGGTGTGACCTACGGCGACATGGCCCTGGCGGGCGCCACGCCCTGGAGCGATCCCGACGAGTTCGTGAAGAAGTCACCTCTCTACAGGGCCGACCGGGTGCAGACCCCGTTGCTGCTGCTGCACGGGTCCAGCGACAGCAACGTCACTCCCGGAGAGTCGGAAGAGTTTTTCAACGCCCTGTCGGTGCAGGACAAGATGGTCGAACTGGTGCTCTTCCCCGGTGAAGGCCATGGCATCTCCGGCAGTTTTGCCAACCGGGTCACCCACCGCACCATGATCCTGGAATGGTTCGACCGGTTCCTGCGGGATCAGCCCCAGGCGTGGGAGGCGCGGTGGGAGTGAGGGCCAGACCGACAGAGTGTGGCGGCCGACACAACAGGCGGGTTTGTCTGCTGACCTGTCTACTGACCTGGCTGTTGGTTGCCATTGCCGTGGCCACGGCGGCGGTCACACATGGAGCCGAGCCGGCTGCGTCCGCCTCCGGCGACACCACGGCAATCGAGGCGGAGGATCCGCCCCAGCGGCTGTATTTCTTTCCCCCTCGCATCACCGCGAGAGGGGCCGTCTTTCTGCCCACGATGCGGTACTCCTCCGAGTCGGGCTTCGGCCTGGGAGGCGAGATCTACCGCAAGTTTCGCTCCCGGGACAGCGTGCCAGGCACTCCTGTCTCCGATGCCCGATTGAAGTTCCTCTACACGTTCAAGGGTCAAGCGAGGGGTGAGCTGCGCGGACGACTCTACTTCGGCGGCGGGCGATACTCGCTCAATGCGAAGATTTCTTACGACGATCTGTCCCAGCGATTCTGGGGCATCGGTCCGGACACGCCCGACGCGGACCTGGAGATCTACCGGCCACAAAGCGCCCTGGCCTATGTCGAGCTGTTCCGCAAACTGTTCCGTCGTCTGAAGGTGGGCCTGCGTTACGAGTACGAGATCTTCGAGCTGCGGGAAGTCGAGCCAGGCGGTTTGCTGGATACGCATGAATACGTCGGCCTCGAGGGGGGCAATGTGGCCGGGCTCGGCTTGCTGCTACAGTGGGACACGCGGGATCGGCGTTACTCGCCCACCAGTGGTTGTTACCATCAGTTCTTCGCCATGATCTTCGACGACGAGTTTGGCAGCCAGTACGATTTCAACGTCACCAATCTGGATTTGCGGAAGTACATCTCGCTTTTTCCCGACCATGTGCTGGCGACCCAGGTCTTCTTCTACGAGGCGCGGGGAGCCGGGGTACCCTTCTGGCGCTATGCCGCCCTGGGTGGGCGTGCCCATAGCCGGGGTTACCGCAAGGGGCGTTACCTCGACAATTCCTTGCTCGCCTTTCAGGGCGAGTACCGTTTTCCAGTGAAGTGGCGCTTCGGCGCGGTGGCGTTCGCCGGGCTGGCCGACGTCGCTCCGGAGCTGGGCAAGCTGAAGTTCGAGCACATGCGTCTGACGCTGGGAGGCGGGTTGCGGTACAGGACAGGTGACGAAGACGACGTGCGGGTACGGTTCGACGTGGCCGTGGGCCGGCGCTCCGCCTGGCTCTATCTGTCTCTTGGCGAGGCGTTTTGATTTCTGCCGTGATGTTGTTGCGTATGCCTGATCCGGGCTATCCCGCCCCGCCGCCTCCGCCGCCTGCTCCACCGCCCCCGCCGCCTGTGGCGCCGCCCCCTGTTCCCGAGGCACTGCTGACAGAGGAGTTGGCCACGGCCACCATCGCCGAGAACGAAGCCGTGAAGGTGGCCGGGTTGAACCCGCCGGAGTCGGTGCCGTGACAGATATACCAGGTCATGGGCGCACGGGCCGGGGTCTCCGGTAGAAATTCCATGAGCTCCTGGTAGACCTTCTCGCTCAGTCGGAATATCACGCCGTAGATGAATACGCTCTCGAGGTATTCTACCCACCCGGGCTGTTTCTCCAGGCGGTAGCGGTGTTTCTTGAGGTAGGTCTTGAACGCTTGCCACCGGCGAGCCTTGACCTCACCCGCGCGAGTGCGCCGGGGAATGACGAAGGACAGCATCAGCACCACGAAACCTGCGGCCGCCAGGAAGAAGGACCAGAACCCGTAGACGAGAACCAGGGGGAATGCCACGGCCATCATACCAAGGCCCAGGGCCAAGGAATATTTTTGACCGCGGAGGCTGCGCGGGTCGTAGTAGCCCCTCTTCTTGGCCTCGGCTTGCACCTCTTTTTTCCACTCGCGGAAGAAGCTCACGAACTGTCGACGATGATCCTGGAAACTGTCCATGTCGAGGGTGTCCTCGCCCTCGGCCAGGTCGTCGAACAGGAAACGGATCAGCATGTTCTCGTAGGCTAGCAACCCCTCGGCGAAGATGTCGAAATGGTCGCGTTTCAGACGCCAAGTGTAGTGAGTCTTGGTGCGGGTGTGGCCGAACCATCCCTCTTCCTCGCGAGTTTCCTCCTCGAGCAGGAGGTAGCCGCGCCGGGCCAGATCCATCAGGGTGGCAACCATGGCCTGGGGGGAGACCTGGCGGCTGTGGAGGAGGTAACCCACCAGGGCCGGTGGCGTCTCGTCGGGGACGGCAGGACTCTGCTCCATCACCGGTGGCGCGCTGCGCCTGCGCCCGTAAGAGCGGTACAAAAGGAACCAGCCCGCGATGCCCAGCAGTCCCAGCGCTGGCATGAGGTGGTTGCCCACGGCGTCGTGTCCCCCGGTCCGTGACTCTCGCGACGCCGCCTCGCGGTTCTGGTTGGCCTCTGCCACCCAGCGCGCCTCTTCGGCCATGATCGTCTCGCGCACCACGCCCTTGCGCGCCGCCGCCCGGGGGAAGAGTTCCGTCGGGTAGAGGGCGTTGATCTCCAGGAAGGTGTGCGGCGGTAACTGTTCGCACCAGGCCTCGAATGTGCCGTCTGCGGCGAGGGAGTACTCGGCCCAGAGAGGTCCGTGCAGCCAGGCGTTGATCCGGTCCTGGGCGACGGGCAGGGGGGGAGTAACCGTCACGCGGACTTCCCGGCTCGGCTTGTCGAACTCGTCCCCGATGAACTGGTGGTAGAGGACGGCCGCATCCTCGTACCGGCGCACCAGACCGGTGACCCGGTAGTGCAGGGAGAAGGTCCGCGACTCGTTCTTGGCGCGGAAGAACCACCGCACCTCGTAGTCGTCGCCGGTCTCGGTCACGCGAAAAGTGCCGGGCGCCTCCGTGTCCTCCTGCCGGTAAGCCTGGCCCTCTTCCGTGACCCGGAAGTCGACGAAGTTTGCCGAGTCGTCTTTGGGGGTGGTGCGGTAGGCAAAGCGGAAGGAGCCGCGGAACGTATAAGTTCGCGCCTCGGTCACCTCCATGCTGCCGTTGTCGTAAAGTTTGCCGGCGATGTCCACGCGGCTTATCTGGTACGATTTGGCGGCGGCCGTGACCGGGGCCAGGAAGAGGTGGGTCAGCAGGAGGCAGGTCAGCAGGACCAGGAAAGGCCAGGTTGGCCGAGACCGACCTGCGCGGTTACCAGCGGTCATATGCTCCATCTCAAGATCCTTCTTTCAGCGATGGCTCCATCTTTCCGTCCGCGCCCGGAGGTCACCGCACCAGCAGCATCTTGCTGGTCTGCACCTCCTGGCCGATCACCGCCCGTACGAAGTAGACCCCGCTGGGCAACGGCTTACCGCCCTCGTCGTGTCCGTTCCAGCTGAAACCGTGGCGCGCTCCACCGGCGAGTGGACCGGCGAAGAGGGTGATCAGTTTGCGGCCTCGCAGGTCGTAGACGGCCAGTGTGACCGGCAGCGGTCCATTGGAAGCCGGCAACGCCAGCTCGACGGTCGTGCGCGGGTTGAACGGGTTGGGGAAGTTGCGCAGGCGAACGCATGGCACAGGGACAGACTGGGACGCCACGTCGGTGATGACGGACCCGTAAGCCGTCTCCTCGTAGGTCACCTGGACCGACGACACGCCGGCGGTGCCGTGGCGCACCTGCAGGAAGCGGTAGTTGTTGGGCGCTGGGATATCCAGCGCACCGGTCACCGGTTGCCACGGTTCCCACTCGATGAAGGCGATGTCGTCGAACCAGGCGTGGCCCGTGCCGCTCTCGGGAGGGCTGGCTGTACAGCGCACCTCGAAGTAAGTTCCGTGTTCCGGGGTTTCCAGGTTCAGCCACTGAAAGGTCCAGTCCTGACTGCCGGTGAACGGCTCGGCCATGTCGATGCTGCTGATGGGGTTCTCGTTGGACCGGTTGGGGTAGAAGCGCGCCATCATGCGCGCGGCGGCGGCGTTGTCCGCCTTGAGCCAGCCGCGAAAACTGTGATCCCGCTGCGGATCGCAGGGCAGATGCTTCTCGAGATCCGTGCCGGTCTCGTCGGAATCCGTGTCGTGGCGTCGCAACGCCAGGGATCTCTGGCCGGAATGGGCTTCATCTTTGTCCAACCACTCGTCCTCGGTGTTGTCGTCCCAGAAAGTGGCCCCCTCCGCCTCGAAGCCGCCGTGCCACAGTATCTCGCGGCCCCAGCGGATCTCCCAGCCGGACGTGGCTGCGCCTTCCACCGTGACGATGCGCGCCAGGTTGCCCTGGCCCACCAGCGCCAGAGGCGGGCTGATCCAGGTACCATCTTCCACCACTTCCACGAGCAGGTCGGTGACCGCCTGGAGTGTCACCGTCGAATCCACCTGGTCCCGGCTCAGGTAGATCCGCGCCTGGCCGTCCAGGAGGTCCACGGCCACCAGGGCATTCATGGGGCGGGAGTAGTCCGCCATGCGGTCCATGATTTCCCTGCCGAGCTGGCCGGCGGCCGGCTGGGGAATGTAGTCGTCGATCCAGGCCGGAGCGAAGCGGTAACCGGTGATGCCGTCCTTGTCCATCTCCAGGGTCAGCACCAGGGTGGGCATGGTCTCGGGGTAGTAGAGGTCGAAGATGAAGTTGCCCAGGCTGTGGGCGATGAGCTTGTCGCCATACGCCTCGAACCCTTGCAGGACGTGAGGGTGGTGGTTGATCACCACGTCGGCTCCCAGATCCGCCGCCAGGCGCCGCAGCTCCCGGTCACCCGGAGTCGGCTCGATGCGGAAGCGGAAATCGGGGTCGTCGGGAGTGATCACCGCTGCCTCCACGCGGGGGACTGCCTCGAAATAACCGGGCGGAACGGTGGTGGGCGCCACGTGACCGTTGGTGGTTCCAGCCTGCTTGCTCGGCGGCGGGGCGGTCTCGTACTCGTCGCCGCTGTGCAGCTGGAGCACCACGATGTCGGCCTGATCCTGCACCGTGCCGAGGGCCGTCTCCAGGTTGTGGGGGATCAGGTA
>CBDURX010000081.1:0-7309 GCA_965369485.1 uncultured bacterium
CCCTGGGCACCGCCGTCTTTCTGGTGGTGGCCGAAGACACCGATCCCCGCGGCGTAGAGGGCCGAGGAGATGACCTCGCCCCGGCGCGCTTTCAGAGTCCGGCCGTTGAAGCTGAACTCGATGTCGGCCTCTGGCAGAGGAGGCAGGATGGGATGGGAGGTGATGCGACCAGAGCCGATCCGGTGATCCTTCATGAGATGATCTCCCCGGCGACACCACGTACCGTCTCAATGAAGGCCAGGTAAGGCTCTCCGTAAGCGGCTTCCAACCAGGCGCCCCGGCGGGTCACCAGCTTGATCTGCACCACCTGGTAGGGATGGTCACATCGCAGCCCGCCCCCGGCAGTCTCGAGCCGGCTCACGAGCTCCAGCCGTTCCTTAGGTGTGATCTGGAACTTGAAGTCATCGTTGAAGTTGGCATCGATCAGGATGTCGCCGTCCTGATCGGCAGCGGAAACACCTGCCAGCTCGTCCAGGGTCACGATCTCCAGGTCGTCAGCGCCGGGCAGCGTGGCCTCGGGGCCGAAGACGACCACCCGTCGGACTCCGCCGGCCTGGATCTGGCGCGCGGTCAGGAGAGGCCGGAAACCCAGCCCTTTCTGCTCGAGGAGCTCGACGCCGTCCCGCAGCACATCCCGCAACCGCCAGTCCGGCACGAGTAAAGAGAGCAGCAGGTCCAGCTCCGGCAGGTCGCCCAGGTAGAGGAGGGTTTCTCCATCCTCGCCGCCATCGGCAAAGACGGGAGCGAGGGATCGGGGCAGTGTTGGCTCCAGCTCCGGACGAGGTTTCAACCACTTCATCAGCGCCATCGCCAGGTCCAAACCGCTGACTTGATCGTCGGGGATGGCATAGACCTCGCGCAAGGGAGACGAGGTCAGAGTGGCCGCATAGTCGGTGAGCGCCGCAGCCGGTCCGCCCAGACCGGGTGCGGGCTGCACGTACCGGACACGCCTGTCGCTCAGGCCGGCCGCGGCCGCCAGTTCCTCCGCGACCGCAGCTCGTTCCTGGCCGCAGGCGCCGCCGGGACCGTAGGGACAGGTAGCCTGGTCGCGGCACACCAGCAGCACGCCGTCGGCTCCGCGAGCCAGGCAGAGCAACATGTCCTCGACGCCGACGCGTCCGATGCAGGGCACCGCGATCACCCCGTCGGTATCGGCCGGAAAAGGGGAGCGGGAGCAGGCGTACGCGATGGTGCGGCCCCGGAGGTCGCCGCCGAGTGACGCATCGGCCAGTGACAGGCCGGCGAGGTGGGCCGCAGTGAACTCTACTTGCTCGATGGCGCCCGTGGGGCAGGCGCCGGCGCAGATGCCGCACCCGACGCAGGTGTGCTCGGAGATGGTGGCCACTAAAGAACCGGCACGCGTAACTACCACGCGCGGGATGGCGAAGGGACAGACCTCCTCGCAGACGCCGCAGCCGCGGCACAGCTCTGCCTGCACCGAGCAGAGGGGGATCGGAAAGTCCCGGTTCCAGATGGTGAGCTGGCCGCCGGAATGCTGGGTGCGGATCTCACCCGTGGGGCAGATGTGCGCGCAGGCCAGGCAGCCGGTACAGTCCTCGCCCACCAGGTCCGGCCGCGGGCCGATGAGTTTCTCGGTGCCGCGCCCCAGGGCGGCGATGGCGGCCGGTCCCAGCTCCTGGCAGACCCGCGTGCACAGCCCGCAGTGGATACAGAGGTCGGCACCGGCGGTGACGACGAAGGGGGTAGTCTCCACGCCTTCGCCGCGGGCCACCGCGCGGACGATCTCGGAGTCCGGGCAGCGAGCCAGGTACAGCTCCAGCAAGGTGCGTCGGTTCTCCTGGACTCTGGCCGAGCGGGTGGATACCTGCAACCCGGGTTCGACCGGATAGAGACAGGAGGTGACCAGACCCGACCAACCGCCCCAGTCCGGGTGTGTGATCTCCACGACGCACAGGCGGCAGGCGCCGCTGGGCTCCAGCGATCGGTGGTGGCACAGGGTCGGTACCTGGACGCCCAGCTCTTGCAAGGTTTGCAGTAGCATGGCGCCGCGCTCGGCCTCGGCAGGTCGTCCGTCCACCGTGATCTGTATCTTCTCGTTCATCCTTAACCCCGTACTTGTCGTGGCTCGGCGCGGGGGAGGCGGGCCCGCGCCAGGCGGTTTCACACCGTGACGATGGAGTCGAACTTGCAGGTCGCGACGCACAGCCCGCAACGGTTGCACAGCTCCGGGTCGATGACGTGCAGCTGCTTCTTCTCTCCCGTGATGGCCCCGTGTGGGCAGACCTCGACACACAGAGTGCAGCCGGTGCATGTCTCGTCGATGCTGTAGGTGATCAGCTCCCGGCAGACGCCGGCCGGGCACTTCTTCTGGAAGATGTGGGCCTCGTACTCCCGGCGGAAGTAGGTCAAAGTGCTGCGCACCGGATTGGCGGCGCTCTTGCCCAGGCCGCACAGCGAGCCGTCGTCCAGCACCGCGAACAGCTTCTGCATGGCCTCGATGTCCGCCGGCCGGCCCTCGCCGGCGCAGATCCGGTCGAGGATCTGCTTCAGCTGGTCCAGGCCCAGGCGGCAGGCGGCGCACTTACCGCACGACTCCTCGGTCAGGAACGAGGTGAAGTAGCGGGCCACGTCCACCATGCACGTGTCCTCGTCCATGACGATCATGCCGCCGGAACCCATCATCGAGCCGACCTTGGTCAACTCCTCGTAGTCCACCGGCAGATCCAGCAGGGACTCGGGCACGCAGCCGCCGCTGGGTCCGCCGGTCTGGACCGCCTTGAACTTTTTACCGTCGCGGATGCCCCCGCCGATCCCGTAGACGATCTCGCGCAGGCTCATGCCCATGGGGACCTCGACGAGGCCCGTGTTGTGGACCTTGCCCACCAGGGAGAAGATCTTCGTACCCTTGCTCTTTTCCGTGCCGACGGCCGCCCAGCGCTCGGCTCCCTCGCGGATGATCAACGGTACGTTGGCCCAGGACTCGACGTTGTTCAGGACAGTGGGGCTTTCGTAAAGACCGCTGGTGGAGGTGTGGACGTACTTGGCGCGCGGTTCACCGATCTTGCCCTCGATGCTGGCCATCAGGGCGGTCGACTCGCCGCAGACGAAGGCGCCGCCGCCCCGGTTGATCCTGATGTCGTAGGCGAAGCCGGAACCGAGGATATCCTCGCCCAGCAGCCCGGCGGCCCGGGCCTGAGTGAGGGCGACCTCGAGGTGTGCCACCGCAACGGGGTACTCGTTGCGGACGTAGACGTATCCCTCTGCCTCACTCTGGCCGCCGGCAATGGCGTAGGCGCCGATGATCATCCCCTCGATGACCGCGTGGGGATTCCCCTCCAGCAGGGCGCAGTCCATGAAGGCCCCGGGATCGCCCTCGTCGGCGTTGCAGAGGATGTACTTCTTGGCGGCAGAGACCTTGCGGCAGGAAGCCCATTTCCTGGCGGCGTGGAAGCCGCCGCCGCCGCGGCCGCGCAGCCCGGCTCGCCGGACCTCGTCGATCACACCGTCTGGTTCCCTGTGAAACAGGATCTCGGCCAGAGCCTCGTAGCCGCCGCCGGCGAGGTAGTCATTGATATTCAAGGGGTCGATCTGTGCGTTCTGTTGCATCAGCGACCGCTGCTGGCGGGCGTAGAAGGGGATGTCCCGTGCGTAGGTGATCTTCCGGCCGGTCTGTGGATCCTGGTAGAGAAGGCGGTCGATCACCTCGCCCTGTTCCAGGGTCCGCGTGACGATCTCCGGTACGTCCTGCGGCTTGACGTGCTGGTAAAAGATCTCCTCGGGTCGGATCACGCAGATCAGGCCGCGCTGGCAGAAGCCGTGGCAGCCGTTCTGCTGGATGCGGATCTCGCTGTCAAGGCCCGCGTCGGCGATGGCGTCCTGGAAGGTCTCGATCAGCCGGGCGCTGCCCAGAGCCCGGCAACCGCTGCCGGCGCAGATGGAGATGACACGCGTGGCGGTGACCTTGGCCTGCTGCAATTCTTCGCGTAGCTCCTGTAGGGCTCCGGGACTGCCGATCCGTACCAGGCCCAGCTCGGCGGTCGTGGGCGCGGTCGCGGCGGCGCTGGCTGCTGCGCCAGGTGCGCCGCGGCCGCCCTCGCCGGCGCGGCACTTCTGGAGCGCCTTGCTCAGCTTGCGCGGGGTCATCTCTCCGTGGTACTCGCCGTCCATGATCACGACCGGACCCAGGGCGCAAGCGCCGACACAGTGGACCGTGTCGAGGGAGACTTCCCCGTCAGGCGTGGTTTCGCCGGGGGCGATGTCCAGTTCTTCGGAGAACTGGGTCACCAGCCGGCCGGCCCCACGCACGTGGCAGGCCGTGCCCAAACAGACGTCCACCTGGTGCTTGCCCCGTGGTTGCAAGGAGAAAGCCTTGTAGAAGGAGGCTGCAGAGTAGATCTGGCTGCGGGGTACGCGGAGATACTGTGAGATGGCATCCACGGAGTCCGCGCTGATGTGGCCGTGTGCGGTCTGCAACTCCTGCAAGATCATGATCAGGTTCGCGGGATCGGGTTGGTAGCGCTGGAGGACGTCTGCGGTGGTTGCGGTCTGCAAGGTCATCGCGTCTCCCGGAGGCAAGGGTGGCGCGACCGCGAAGCCAAGCCAGCGGCGCTCGCCAGGGTACCCTGAAAGGAGTTGTATCCCAAACGTTGATAAGCTCTTCGTGACTTTGCAAATGTAAAATTGACCGCCGCTCGGACAGACGACGGGTCAACCCACCACGAACGCATCCGGCTGCAGCTCTTTACCGTCGAAGCGGGACAACGACAGCGAGGTGACGATGGGGTCGGCCACGCCACTGGTGATGTAGCCGGCCATGTGGCGGGCGCAGGCGGGGGCCGACATGAAGCCGTGGCCGCTGAAGCCGCAGATGTGGTAGTACCCGGTCAGGCCGGGCACATCGCCCAGGATGGGCCGGTGGTCGGGGGTGACGTCGTACATGCCGGCCCATTGCCGCATCATGCGCAGCGGTCGGGCGGGGGGATACAGCTCGCACAAGGCCCGGGCGAAGCGCACCGCGAACCGCAGCCGGCTGCGACTGCTGAAATGCCGCGGATCGTCCCAGATCGTTTCCTCGGGATCGCCGATACCGCCCACGATCTCACCGCGCATGTCCTGGCTGAAGTAGATGCCGCTGGTGATGGAGATCACCATGGGCTCCAGGAACGGCTTGAGCGACTCGCTGACCATGATCTCGTGACGCTCTTGCCGGTTGGGCAGTGTGACGCCGACCTGGGCCGCGATCTGCCGCGCCCACGGGCCGGCGCAGTTTATCAGGAGTGGCGTGGCGATCGTGCCCTTGTCGGTGGTGACGTTACGGATCCGTCCGCCGTCGCTGTCGATCCCGGTCACCGCCGTGTGGATGAAGATCTCCACGCCGCACCGGTGCGCCAGCCGGGCGTAGCCCCAGACGACGGAGAAGGGGTAGGCCGTGCCGCCCTCGGGGCAGTAGACGGCACCCTTCTGCCGGGCGACGTTCAGCTCCGGTACGATCTTCAAGCACTCCGCCGGCTCCAGGAACAGGGACGGCGCGCCGCAGCGGTTCTGCAGGGTGACCGCCTGCTGCATGACAGGGCGGTCAGCCTCGTCCTCACTCAGCATCAGGTAGCCGCCCTGGCGGAAGAACGGCTGGTAACCCAGTTCCGCCGACAGGTTCCGGTAGGCGCGCACGTTCTCCTGGGCCAGACGGATATTCTCCTCGGTGGTCCAGAGCTGGCGGATGCCGCCGCCGCAACGGCCGGTAGAACCGCAGCCGATATACCCCTTTTCCAACACGACGATGCGGCGCAGGCCGCGTTTGGCCAGTTCGTGGGCCACCGCCAGGCCGTTGATGCCTCCGCCGACGACCACAGCCTCGGCAGTGCGGGGAACGGGACCGCTGCACAGGGGTATCACGGCGTCTCTCCGGCTGGTCGGACTGTTTCCGGGTCGGGACCGTCCCCGCGACCTGCCGCGGGTGGCATGTCCAGGGAGGCGAGCTCGGCGAAGGTGAGCGGTTCCGCCGGAGGCCGGATGTTGGTCAGTGGGATTTCCTGGGGCTGTACCTGGCGCAAATGGGACAGCTCCAGAGCCGCTTCCCCCAGGCAACCCTTGCCCTGGCAGAAACCGGTCCCCACTCCGGTGTACCGCTTGAGGGATTCGAACTCGGTGAAGCCCTCCTTGTAGGCCTCGCGGAACTCCTCGAGGGTCACGTCTTCGCAGCGGCACAGGATGCACTTGGGGTGGCTCATGAAACGTCGGCCTCTCCGTCGCCGGGCCCGCGGCCGGCCAGCAGGGCCGCGGCCGCTTGACCGGCGGCCTCCCCCGCCACCCTCAGCTCGAGACCTCCCGCCAGCCTGCCGCGATATCGCTCTTCCTCGACGCCGCGTGGCACGTACCCGCCCCGCTCCGGATCGAGGACGAGATCGGCTCCCAGCTGGTAGGGAATGTCGTAGGCAGGTTTGCCGCGGCCGCAAACCACCGCCAGATCGCATGGCAGTTCGAGGGGCGGTTGCCCTGCCTGGGCGGAAAGGCAATACACGGCCAGGTCTCTGTCGCCGCGGCGCCGCACGCTGGCCAACCGCAGACCGCTGTGGATCGGCCAGCCGTTGTCCATGGCAGCGCCGACTTCTTCCGTCCAGCCGGCTTCATCCAGAACCAGTGTGACCGTGGCGCCCCTGGCGTGGAGCAGCGCGGCGCAGAGCCAGAGGTCCAGCCCGCCTCCGCAGACCAGACTCCGCTGGCCTTTGACGTCCATGCCGTCGCGGGTCAGCAACCGGTACATGGCTCGCGGACCGAACAGTCCCGGTACATCGTTGCCCGGGAACAGGCCCAACACATCCAGCGCGCCGGCCGTCCAGGTCAGCACGCGACTGCGCAGGAAGGCCAGGCCGCTTCCGTCGTGCAACACCAGACCGTCCGGGTCGTAGCCGGCCACGGCGCGACTGCCCAGAGAACAGGTGACGTCGCTCCGGTCTGCCAGTCCGGTTACGGCGCGCTCGAGGGTGGCAGCGGCCGTACCCAATACGGGAAACTGCTGTAAGTATTCCTCGGAACTCTTTGCCAATTCGATAAATGCACCGTGGCGTTGTCCGCCGATTTCCGGATGGTCGTCCACGAGCAAGACCCGGCCCGTGGCCGCGGCGGCGGCGGTGAGCCCGCTCACACCAGCACCGACGATCACCTCGTCGAACAGCCCCCAGTCCGCAGAAGATTGCCGGTTGGTGGTCGGGTCGTCAGCCTGCTGCCACTTCCCGTGAGCCGGAGCGGGCAGCCGGCCGATGCCGGCCAACGGCCGCAAGGTTTTCAGGAACAGCCGCGAGAGCGCGGCGGGACGGGTGAACCACTTGAAATAGAACCCTACCGGGAAGAG
>CBDURX010000082.1:0-7302 GCA_965369485.1 uncultured bacterium
TATGGAGTTCCAGCCGGGCACCCTCAACATCGATGTCCCCATGGGCGTGACCATCAACCAGGTCTTGCTCTACTGGTCCGGTGGTACCACTGCAGATGATGGTGACGATACCATCGCAGTCGACGGCGCTCCTTTCACTGGTACCCTCATCGGGGGCGGAGCTTTCTTCTACGAGAACTATGATTTCTATGCCTACCGGGCCGACATCACCACAGAGGCACTGGTTGTGCCCGGGGCGAACAGCTTCGAAATCTCGGAGATGGATTTTGATTTCTCCGGAGGTAGCAACAACGAGAACAACGGCGTGACCATATTGGTCATCTATGACGACGGTACCGACGCCGACCTCGAGCTCCGGGACGGGCTCGATTTGGCGTACTTCAACTTCTCTCCGCCGCGAGACGCCACTGTCCCCCAGGTTTTCACCTTTGATCCGGTGAGTGAGGACAGGGTCGCCGACATGGTCATCTTCGCCGGAAGTGTGGGCGCGGGTCGGCCGAACCAAATCGTCGCCACCACCACAGCGGGCGACCAGGTATTCGACAATATAATGGGCAGCAACGACGGCCCATTGTGGGATTCGTTCATCCTGCAGGTCGATATCCCCATGGACGTGTCCTCCCTCACGGTCGAGCTCATTTCAGTACCAACCTTCGATCCGCGGGGCGCTTCCATGTCCTGGGTCGGGGCCGGCCTCTCGGTGCCCATCCCGCCGCCGCCCGAGCTGGCCTGCATCGGCGACTACGTGTGGGAAGACCTGAACATGAACGGCATCCAGGAGATGGGTGAGCCCGGCATCGAGAACGTGACCGTCCACTTGATGGATTGCCTGGGCAACACCTTGGACGGGACGTTAACCGACGTTAACGGATACTACGAGTTCTGCGAACTGACGCCCGGCGACTACAACATCCACTTCGTGCTGGTGGGCGGCTACGTTTTCAGCCCGCAGGACCAGGGTATGGACGACGCGTTGGACAGCGACGCCGATCCCGTGACCGGCATGACCGTGTGCACGAACCTCGAGCCCGGTGAGTTCGACCACACCTGGGACGCGGGCATGTACATGCCGCAGCAAGATGGTTGCACCCACACCTTCGGTTACTGGAAGAACCACGCCGGATTCGGGCCGCAGGACGACGAGGTCACCCCCTTGCTGCCCATCTGGCTCGGTGACGCCGGCGGCACTAAGAGCATCCAAGTGACGGATGCGGCCACCGCCGTGGCTATTTTCGAGGCGGGAGCATACGGTGGCAAGAGCAACGGCATCGCCAAGCTCTACATCCAGTTGCTGGCGGCGAAGCTCAACTTCGCCGACGGCGCCAGCGATGCGGACGTGGCGAACACCGTCATTGACGCCGACGCCTTCCTTGCGATGTACGACTGGATGGACTGGGACGGTCTGAGCGAGGAAGACCAAGATATGGTCTTGGGCTGGAAGGATATGCTCGACGACTACAACAACGGCATCATCGGTCCCGGCCATTGCGAAGATGAGGACGAGATGGAACTCGACGACTAAATGCGGTTATTCTTGACCGTTACTCTTCACATGAAGGCTCCCGCTCTCACCGAGCGGGAGCCTTCTTCGTGCTAGATAACCAGAGATGAGCGAAGTCGAAGGCGATAGTGGTCTGAAGGTTGAATGAGGTCGGATAGATGCTCGCCAGGGCCGTCTGGGCCGGCAGCTCACCTCCCTCCGCCACGTCCGTCGCGCCGAGGTCAGAGATCAGGCGGTAGGTGCCGTCCAGCGCCAGATCGTTGCCCTTGGCCTTCCAAACCGCGAGGCAGTAGTAGCCCGGTAAGAGAATGTCGACCGTGAACTTCTCGGCCATATGCCTAGCCCATTGAACCAGGCAGCGCCGTCCGGTATGGACGTGTTCTTGGACAGATATTCTGGCGACATACCGGCAAATTCCCGCCCCCACCTCGCCACGTCCAGGTGCAACCGCTATACTCTCCCGCTATCACCCCGTTCTCGACCGCTTACACCCAGAGCAAAAGGATCGGGGATGGGCCTTGCGTCCACGGGGTTCCTCGACGGGAGGTTGTATCATGCTGAAGAATCGGATCGTGTTCATCACCGGAGCCAGCAGGGGTATCGGCCGGGCCTGTGCAGAGCTCTTCGCCCGGGAAGGGTGCCGCCTGATCCTCGCGGCCCGGCGCCGCAACCTGCTGGAAGAGCTGTCCGCGAACCTCACCGACGACTGCAAAGCCGAGAGCCACCTGCTGGAACTGGACGTGAGTGACCACCAGGCCGTCGACCAGGCTGTCTCGGACTTGCCCGGCGCGTGGGACGGTGTCGATATCCTGGTCAACAACGCCGGTCTGAGCCGCGGCCTGGCCAAGGTCCAGGATGCCGATGAGCGAGACTGGGAGGAGATGATAGACACAAACATCAAGGGGCTGCTCTGGGTAAGCCGGGCATTGCTGCCGGGTATGGTGCAGCGGGACCGGGGACACGTTATCAACATCGGCAGCATCGCCGGCCACCAAGTCTATCCCGGCGGCAGCGTATACTGCGCTACGAAACACGCCGTTGGTGCCATCACCCAGGGCATGCGCATCGACCTGCTGGGCACACGCGTCCGCATCTCGTCCGTGGATCCGGGCATGGTGGAAACCGACTTCAGCCTGGTCCACTTTCGCGGTGACCGGGACAGGGCGGACCAGGTGTACCACCAGTTCCCTCCGCTGCAGGCGATGGACGTGGCCGAAACGGTGCTATTCTGTGCCACGCGCCCGCCCCATGTGAACATCAGCGAGGTCATCGTGATGCCCCAGGACCAGGCGACGGTGTATGCGAGCTACACACGGGGAGTATGACGGGACACTAGATTCCGGGCTCGATGGACAGGATCTCCCAGCGCCGTTGTTCTTCACCCTCGCCGTAGACCACTTCATCCCCCACCTTCTTGCCCATGAAAGCCAGGGCCACCGGTGCATTGTAAGTGAGGATGTGGCGATCGATGTCGGCGTCCCAGGGACCGAGGAAGGTGTAGGTCTCCTCTTGGTCCGCGATCAAGTCCCTAGCCACCACACGGCTGCCGACGTTCACGAAGGGGCTGCCGGCCATATCCGCCGTGATGATCCTGGCAAGCTGTAGATCGCTCTCCATGGCGGTGGCGCGACTTGTGAGCTGGTCTCGCTTCTCGAGCGCCGCGGTGAACTCGGCGTTCTCGCTCAGATCGCCGAAGGCCGCCGCCACACCGATCTGCTTGGCCACCTCCGGGATGTCCTCCTTGAGGATCTCATCCAGCTCCGTCTGCCGTCTCTTCAAGCCCGTTTCTGTCGTGTAGATGACATCCTCCTCCCAAGATCTGTCATCAGCCACGAACAGATCTGCGTACTCGGCACGTAAGAGGCCGAGCAACAGACCGCGCCTCGCGGCGGTGAGGCCATTGTTATCATGGATCAGTGCCTTGAAACGGACGGCCTCGTCCCGGTCGGCGGTGGTGAACACCGCCTGTACTGGGCGTCCCTCCCCCAGAACCAGGCTGTTTTGTGCCATCTCCAGATAGTGACGGTGGCGACCATCACCCGAGACGGCGATCAGCTTGCCGGTGGCGTCGCACAGATTCAACAGGCTCGTCAGGATGGCGGAGGCGGAAAGAGAGCGGAAGCCGGTCAGGACCTTGCCAGTGGTGGAGGCGTGCCAGGACCGCCAGAGCCAGCAGATGGCATCCGGAGAGCTCGTCGGCCGCGCGACGACCTGAACGAGCGCGTCTTCCAGGTCGGTCAGGTGGTCCGCAGCGACTAAGGCACGGGCGATGTGATCGCAGGTTTTCCGGCCGGCCCGGATCATGACAGGCGCCCAGACCGAGGGCCAGCGATCCGGCAGCGCGACGCGCAGGTAGTTCAGTGTGTGCAGCAGCAGCGCTTCGGGCAGCTCCTGTCCCAGCTTGCCCGGGTCGTCCATCTTGCCCAGCACCTTGGCCGCCGCCTGAGGGTTGGGTTTGGCGACGGGCACTCCGCGGGCAGCCACTTCTGCGTGCGTGGCCAGGCCGGCCAGGGCTATCGCTGGATGCTCGCCCAGGGTAGCAACGGCCAGCTTGGCGGCGCCGTTACCGAAATACACGAGCAACTCTTCGTTGGCCATGAAGGCCGTCTCGGCTTTTTCATTTCCGGCCACAACATTGCCACTGGTCTCACCCAGATAGGAAAGAACCAAGGAGAGACGAGCGATGGGGTCGGTCAGCTTGTCGAACTCCTTGCGCAAGCGTTCTTCGTAGTTCCGCGCCTGATTCAACAGGCGCAAGGTCGGCTGGGAACCGCTGGTCACGTCGATCCTCGGGGCACGCTTCAGGGCCAGGCGCGTCTTCTTCCACCAGGACTGCCACCCTTTTTCTCCCAAAAGCTGGATCACGTAGTGTTTCAAATCGCGGTAGGCCAGGCGTCGTTCCTTGCTTGCTTTCAAAGCCAGGAGGATGAATGCGATGGCATCTTGTCCGGCAAGATCGCGCAGCTGATCGGGTTCGTAGATAACCAGAGCGGGGAAATGATCCTCGGGCAACACGGCTATCTTGCCGAGACTGCTGCGACCGTATTCCTGGTGACGCTGTTCATACCGGACCGTAACGACACCGTTGCTGACATTCACTTCCTCTATGACGCCCGGCATCAGGAAGCTGGCGTCCTTCACGAAGGCACCCACGCGCAAAGGCAGGTAAGCATCGATGGTGGCCACGTTCACATCGCAGGGTTCCGGAGTGTCAGCAAATAACTCCAGGAGCTCTTCCAGACCGGGGTAATCGGGGTGAACCGCCAAGTAGAGACGGACGATCTCGTCACGCAGGGCAGGGGTATTGGGGAGCTCGTGCGCCGCCAGGCGCGCCGCTGCCAATGCGGCCGCCGAACCGGATTTTTCCTCTGTTGTGGACAGCAACACCCACACCAGAGATACGGCCCTGTCTTCTGCCCCCAAGCGGCCAACCTGGCCCGCGATGGACATCAGGTCTTTGGCCTCGTACTCGCCGCTCTCGACGGCGGGCAGCCAGACATCCTCCAGTTGGTCGAATTTTCGGTTGTTGGCTAGCTTACCCAGCTTGGTCAGGCTGGGGATCCGTTCAGGCTCATCCACCATTGACTCACCTCGCATCATTGTCTCGAGCACGACGACCACTGCCTCTCGGCGTGATCGTAACGGGACAAGACATCACCCGGTGTGGTACGACACCGGATAAAATCGCCCTGTGCTGAAAAATCGCAAGAACAGAGAGATGTGGTGAGCTGTGGACGGCCCTCACTTGACCATGGTCATCTTCGAGGTTTGCACCCGGCCACCGCAAGTGAAACGGACGATGTACTGCCCTGTGGGCTGGATGCGACCGTAGTCATCCGTGCCGTTCCATTGGATGGTGTGCCAGCCCGGATTGCTGACCGGTTGCAGAAGCCTTACCCGGTGGCCGCTGAGGTCGTAGATCTCGATGGCCATGCGTGTGCCGAGGGCCAGGTTGTCAGGGACACCGTAAACGATGCTGGTCTCGGGATTGAAGGGGTTGGGGAAGTTCTGCCGCAGCCCGGGCGCCGGCGGCACCTGTTCGCCGGTCTGCCGGATCTCGAAATAGACGTCTTCCGAATACTCGCTCACGTCGCCCAGCCGACCGAACTCGTCAACGCCGATCACCCGGATCCGGTTGTGGACGCCGCGTTCGACCTGCATGGCGTAGGTGGTGTCGTTGATGGTGTCGATCAGCAGTTCCGGACCCCAATCCTGCTGGTGAAACACCTTGTAGGCGATGGCGGGAGCACGCGGATTCCCGTAATCATCCACCAAGGGACTGGCATCCCAGCGGAAAGAGATATCGACCGTCTGGCTCCACAGAGGTGCGGAGAGAAAGAGCAGTGCAAATGTAACAGGGATGATCTTAGCTGTCAGCCAACGTCCGTGTTTCACATCAACCACCTTGATGCCTCGTTGTTGTCCCCTGGGCGAATTTCAGTGGCCCCGTTTCCGAAAGCCCGCTGCTGCAACTTCAATGCCAGGAGGCGGCATCGTCTTTAGGATGATTTCAATCGGGTTCTTCCTTGTTAACCCGTTAGCGTTTAGGCGTTCTTTCCCTCCTCCGTATTCCCCCATGAACCGCAACTGAGACAATCGATTCGCGGCATTTCGCGCCTTGCCCGTGCAAGCTTCGATGAAAAAATCGAATGGACTCCACTCTGTCAAGTATTAATGTCTAGGCTCTCGTGTTGTGTTAGTACAGTGTGTGAATGTTGAAATCCAACCTCAGCAGCATTCGCTTTCTTTTATTGCCAATTGCAATTTGCAACCCACCCAAACCGCTGAAATGAGATCCCAATGGCAAATGTTCAGGTTCACAGGAATGATCTCCTCGGCGCCCATGTGTCCGTCGCCGGTGGTGTGGCACGGGCCCCCGGTAGAGCGTCGGCCTTGCCGGCGCACGCTTTTCAGATCTTCACCAAGAATCAGAACCAATGGCGTGGGAAACCGCTGACTACCGCCGACATCGCGGCCTGGCGTGCGGAACTCTCCCGCCACGGCCTCAGCGCCCGTCACGTCTGCAGCCACGACTCCTACCTCATCAACCTTGCTGCGACCGACCGGACGAACCTGCGGCGTTCCCGCGCGGCGTTCACGGACGAGATCGAGCGATGTGCACGCTTGGCCATCCCGTACCTCGTTTTCCATCCCGGGTCCCATCTGGGCCGCGGTGAAACCAAGGGGTTGGCGGCTGTGGCCAGAAATATCGACCACTGCCTCGAGTCAGCCGGCGCAGGCCGCGTGAGTGGTACCGAGGAGGTGCTCCTGTGTATCGAGACGACGGCGGGGCAAGGTACGAATCTCGGTTACCGGTTCGAGCATTTGCGCGACATCATCGGCGCCTCGAGGTACCCGGACCGCTTGGTGGCCTGCGTCGACACCTGTCACATCTTCGCCGCCGGTTACCGGCTAGCCACTCCCCACCAGATACAACGGACCCTGGCCGACTTCGAATCGGCCGTGGGTCTGGATCGGATACGGGTCATGCACCTGAACGATTCGCGGCGGGAGTGTGGCAGTCGTGTGGACAGGCACGCACGTATCGGCCGGGGGGAGATCGGGGCAGAGCCCTTCCGCACTCTCCTGCGTGCTCGGCGCCTTCGTCACGCCATCAAGGTTCTGGAAGTACCGGGCGGTGACGAGGCTTATCAGGAGGATCTGGCGTTGCTGCGTCGGTTGGTACGGCGCGAGGTAGGTCCATGAGCAGTGCGGGTAATAACCGACTAGTCCCCAAACAAGCGATGATCAGTCAGTTGTATTATTGAAAAAACCTGAAAAGCCTGGTATGTATGAGGTTA
>CBDURX010000083.1:0-7299 GCA_965369485.1 uncultured bacterium
GTTAGGCGGGTTCACGAGTGGTCAGATGCAAGGCGCGCGAGCGCAGGACTAGCCGCCGCTAATTCAAGCGAGTGCACCGCGGCAGATGGCTGCTTGTGGGCCCGCCTAACCGGTCATTTCATGTTTGACGAAACACTAACTTTCAGCGGATGTAACCGAGGGAGCGGAGCTGCTCCTTGGTCGCCGCGTCGATCTCCACCTCGCCCGTCGGGCGGAACGTCCCCGCGAGTATCTGATCGAGCAAGTTCCGCAGCGCAGCCACATCCGTAGGCCTCGCCTCTGCGAGGTTGTGCTCCTGACCTGGATCCACGGAGAGATCGTGCAATTCGGCAGTGCCGTCGCTGGCCAGGGTCAGTCGCAGATCACCGAGGCGGAGCGTGCGAAAACTGCGAGCACGCGCGGCAATGTCCAGCGCGGGATTCAAACGCTGTAAGGACTGTAAAAGATGGTCGCCGGGCCGGTCATACTCCGCGACGAGGGGCCGCGACCTCTCTTGCTCTGGGGACAGGAGAGAAATACTGTGGCGCGGAATTTCCACACTCTCGATTCCTGCGCAGGCGAGGATGGTGGCAAAAAGGTCGGTGAGCATCACGGGATCTTCGCGCAACCCCACGGGCAAGCGGCCCGGCGCCCGGATGACCAGGGGAACGGCGAGTAGACTCTCGTACACGGAGAACTGATGAGCGATGAGCCCATGCTCGCCCAAGTGTTCTCCGTGATCCGAGGTGACAATGAGGATGGTGTCCTCGCTAAGGCCGTGCTGCTGGAGACTCGCCATCAACATCGCCAGCAAATTGTCCGACGAGTTCACGTCTCCCCCGTACAGCCCACGGACTCGCTCCCAATCCACCTCGTCGGGGAGATGCAGGGCAGCCTGGAACTCCATGACCCAGGGGCTGGTCACAAGGTCGGCGGGATCCAGACGCGGTAAACGATCCCGGCGGAATCGCGGGGGCGGATCGTAGGGATGGTGCGCCTCGAGGAAGTTGACGAACAGGAAGAAAGGGGTGTCCACCCGCCGCCGCTGCAACCACTGCCTCACGAAGATGTTGGAGGCCCGACCGCCCTGATCTCCCCGGTAGTGTCCCGGATCACCGGGCAGCCCTCCCACCAAGGGTGCCTCCTGCTTCAACGCGAAGCCGCGCAGCAGTCCCGTGGTGCGGTCGGACAACCAAGGATTGCTGTAGAAGGCGGCCGTCTCGTAACCGTGCCGGGCCAGGATTTCCGCCAGCGTCGTCCAGCGCGGATCCAGACGGGTGTGCTGGTGGGTACAACCGTGCTCTGTGGGCAACAGTCCCGTGAAAATGGATGCGTGGGACGGCACGGTCCACGGGGCCGTCGCCAGGGCATTGGCATAGACTGTCGCTCTCTGGGCCAGCTCGTCCAACATGGGGGTCAGGTTTTCCTCGCTGCCACCGACTGCGGTGAAGTCATCGCGCACGGTGTCGAGGATCACCAGCACGATGTTGGGTTGCTGCGGTTCTTCCCCGCACCCGGCAAGGAAAACAGTAAACAGGATGGCACCCAGAACCGTGGCCGTAAGAAGGGTAGAGGCTGAACTGGCCATACATTCCTCCGGGCCGTGCTAGTGCTCTGTCAGAGCACTAGCGATTCTTGAAAGGCAAGAAGGTCATGAAATCGGCGTGATGAACCACGTAAGCCTCGGGCGTCCGCTTCACCATGTCCCCCTCACCGGCGTGAGTGGCGATGATGTGGCAGACCGGGTCCGGCACGCCGCAACTCTGGGCCAAGCTCACCCCGGTGAAGGGGTGCCGCAGATAACCGCCCTTCTCGCTCTTGACGGCCTGGCCATCCTCGATGGTGTATTCGAGTAACTTGCCCACATCGGCCAGGATTGCCCCGGCGATGACCGTATCCATGTCCACGGGTAGCTCTTCGCCGAAGAACTCGTTCATCTTTTCCGCCGCGGCTCGGGCGACATGAACGACGCAACGCTTGTGGGCCATGAAACTGACATTCAGATCCGGAACCAGCAAGGTGAACGGGATTTGCTCGAGATCCTCCGGGGTCAGGTCGCTCTCCTCGAGGGCCAATTCCCAGGTCAGGGCCGTCGTCTCGCGCAGCTCTGCGTTATCGATCCACTCCAGTTCCGGCCATAGCTTGAGAGTATCATGATTCATGTCGACTCCTCAAAAGATGGAAGGAAATCTTGAGCCCGGATCCATTGAGGCCCCGGACTTACCAGGAGAATGTGCCTTATGGATCGCTTTTCGTCAAAGCGCTTTACCAAGCCGGTACCTTAAACCCGCAAGAGAGGAGGTGACGGAACAATCCACTTACCTGAGGGCGCACGGGGACGTTTGTGGAATCATGAGCCGCGCAAGGCGACATGACCGATATGCAGATACCGGCCAGGCGCCGACTGCAAACGTGCACATGATGTCGCAGTTTGCAGCCTATCCAGCGACACTCTGTCCAGCTCTTCCTGCGCGAGGAAAGGGGAGTGCTTGCCAACCACCTCGCAAATACCCAATTGCACTCCGGAATTGGAAGGGGTACTTTCATGGCACCCCACTTGCTGGAGTCGGAAAAGGCAACCCAGAGAATTGCCGTACGCCACATCCACACCTCGTCCTGCAACCGACACTCCAAAGGGAGGCCGACAATCCCATGAAGCATCAGCGAACATTCTTCAAGGCGGTCCCTTGGATAGCCCTCACCCTCCTAGCCTTCGTCACGCCGGCAGCAGCGCAGACCACCGAAGACATCACCTACACCTGGACCGCTCCCACCGAGGGTTCACCCGTGGTCTACTACGTCGTGGAGCACTCGGTCAACGGCGGTCCCTTCGTTCAGATCGCCACGGTCACGACCGCCACGTACACGTTGACCGCGACCCTCGGCGACACTCACCAGATTCGCGTGGCCGGCGTTGACGCCCAGGACAGGATGGGACCCTTCTCGGATCCATCCGACCCCTACTCACCCAACCTCGGTCCGCCGGGACAGCCCGGAAAACCGATCCCGATCTTCTAGCCCTCTTCCGACCCGGTCCGTGTGACCCAATACAGTGGTGCCCCCAACGGGGGCGCCACTGTTTCTTCTCCTCACCAGGTTGCGCATCCGAGATCTTCCGCGCCTCGCCTCTAGTACGTCGGGAAGGAGATGGCGGCCCGCACGGAAACGTAGTCCCAGTTGTAGTTCCGTTCGAGGCCGTCGGGGTCGAGGCGCACCGTGGTGAAGCGGTTGTAGTTGTAGAGGGCATAGATCTCGAAGATGCCCGCCCGGAACCCGCCACCCGCGGCACCACCCAGGCTGTAGACCGAGGTCTTGTAACTGGTCCTGTCGAAGTCGCTGTAATCCTGGTAGCGGTTGTTGTTCAACACGGCGCCGAGGACGAAGAACATGCGCAGCTGCGACCGGTACGTGCCCGTGAAGAGCTGCAGGTCCATCGCGTAGCGCAGGATGGACGTGCGCACCTCGAAGCCGAAGCCGTCGTTGTCGACCGACGTGAAGTTGGCGAAATCCACGTAGTGGAACGACGGCGCCAGCGCCAGAGCGGGCGAGGCGAAATAACGGAAGCGGAACCCTATCTCGTAACCGGTCTCGGCGCCGAAGCCTTTTCCACTCGGCGCGAACCAGCTGTCTCCCAGATCACCCCGCGGCTCGACGACGCCCCCCTCGAGCAGTACTTCGCTCACGGCGCCTTGCTGGGCCGCGGCCGGCGACCAGCTCACCATGGCGAGAGCCAGCAGACTCGCCGCTACGCATAGCCTCCGGCTGTCAATGCACCTGCTCATCAGCCTACTCCTTTCTCGTGGCACCAGGACCAACCGGGGCTAGACCTGGGCTAAACCTGGTGCAAGGCCCACACAGGGCCCGGCTGACCCATCCGGGCCAAGGCCGGGCCTGCGGGACCGGACTGCTCAGGGGTCGTTAACGCGATTGGCCGATCAGGGGCGGCAGACTGCGGAGCCGTCGCGCCAAGCGGACGGCATAGTAACTGTAACGCGATCAGGTGGCTCGGATCAAGCACCTTCCTCCGCATACGGACAAGAAAATGAAAGGTTACTGCCAGTATTTCTATGGGTTACCACGTTTAATTTTCTGTTCAACACCGAAACCGGTGATTATGTTCCACGCCGCGAGGGCTCTCCCCCTCCCCAGCTGTCCAACGACTTGCCGGTAAAGGAGATGCTGATGACCGCTCCCCCGCTCGATCGGCACTTCGCCCTGAGGAAACTGCACAGCCTGCTCGGTCTGGTCCCCATCGGGGCTTTCCTCTGCTTCCACCTCTTCGAGAACTCGCTGTCCGTCAAGGGTGGAGATTATTTCCTGCAGCACGTCATCCTGACGATCGAAGAGATACCCTACGTGGAGTTGATGGAGATCTTTTTCATCGGGCTGCCGATCCTTTTCCACGGCATCTACGGCCTGATCATCTGGTACCGTGGCAAGTCCAACGTGAGCAGCTACGGCTATTTCCGGAACTGGATGTACTGGGTCCAGCGCATCACCGGGCTGATCACCTTCGTCTTCATCATCACTCACGTCTGGGGGACACGCATCCAGGTACTGCTGAGCAAGGTCACCAAGGAGGACCTCTTCGACCACCTGGCCGACTCCCTGGACAACGGCGTCCTCATCGCCTGGTACGTGATCGGCATCCTGGCCGCGGTGATCCACTTCAGCAACGGCCTTTCGCTGTTCCTGATCACCTGGGGCTTCACCATAGGCCGCCGTTCCCAGCGAATCGCCGCCTGGGGCTGCGCTCTGCTGGGCCTGCTCCTGATCGTACTCAGCGCCCAGGCGCTGCGCGGCTTCATCAACCCGGCGGAGATCGCGGAAGCGGTCGCGGAGGCGGCCGAGTCCACCCCGTAAACCGAGGAAAGGACCTAGCGATGGCAGTGAAGAAGCCGAGGATCATCGTCGTGGGCGGCGGTCTGGGCGGCATGTGGGCCACGATGCGCTGCGCGGAAGCCGGTTGCCTGGTGGACCTGTTCTCGCTCTTCCCGGTCAAGCGCAGCCACTCCGCCTGCGCCCAGGGCGGGATCAATGGCTGCCTCGACACTAAGGGCCAGAGGGATTCCGTCTGGCAACACACCATAGACACTATCAAGGGTGGCGCTTATCTGGCCAACCAGCCGTCCGTCAAGTCCATGTGCGAGGACGCACCCGGACTGATTCGCACCTACGACCGCATGGGGGTGACCTGGAGCCGCACGCCCGAGGGCATCATGGACTTGCGCCTGTTCGGTGGGGTGAAGAACAAGCGGACCTGCTTCGCCGGCTCCACCACCGGCCAGCAACTCCTGTACGGCTGCGACGAACAGGTGCGGAAGCACGAAGAAGCCGGCCTGGTCACCAAGTACGAGTGGTGGGAGTTTCTGAGCGTCGTCAAGGACGGGCAGGGTGTTTGCCAGGGCATCGTGGCCCTGAACCTCCGGACCATGGAGACCAGGAGCTTCCGGGCCGACGCCGTGGTCCTGGCCACCGGCGGCCTGGGGCTGGTCTACGGCAAGTCCACCAACTCGACGAACAGTACCGGCGCCGCTGCCAGCCGCGTCTACCAGCAAGGCGCCCGGTTCATGAACGGCGAGTTCATCCAGTTCCATCCCACCGGCATGCCGGGTGACGACAAGAACCGGCTCATGAGCGAAGCAGCCCGCGGCGAGGGCGGCCGGGTCTGGGTGCCGAAGGACAAGAACGACAGCCGTGACCCGCTCGAGATCCCAGACGATGAACGCTGGTACTTCCTGGAAGAGTGGTATCCGGCCTACGGCAACACCGTTCCGCGGGATGTGGCCAGCCGGGCCATCTACAAGGTCTGCATCGAGCAGGGCCGGGGGCTGAACGGCGAACATCTGGTCTACCTCGACCTGACCCACCTGGACGAGACCTTCCTGCGCACCCGCCTGGGCGGCATCATGGAGATCTACGAGAAGTTCGCCGGCGAGGATCCGACCAAGGTCCCCATGAAGATCTACCCCGCCGTGCACTACAGCATGGGTGGGTTGTGGGTCGACTGCGAACGCGATTCCGAGAGTGGCGGCATGAAGCAACCCAGCCCGCGCAACCACCAGACGAGCATCCCGGGTCTGTTCGCCTGCGGCGAGTGCGACGGCGCCTACCACGGAGCCAACCGCCTCGGCGCCAACAGCCTGCTGTCGGCTTCTTACAGCGGCCGGGTCTGCGGGGAGAGCGTCTCCGCCTACATCAAGGGTACCGACAGAGGCGCTGACGAGGTGCCACAGTCTGCCTTCGATGAAGAGAAAGCACGCCAGGACGGCATCAACCACGAGATCCTCAGCGGCCGGGGCGGCGAGAATCCGTTCCTGCTGCACAAGGAACTGGGCGATGTGATGCGGAAGAAGGTCGCCATCGTGCGTGACAACCAGAACCTGGACGAAGCGCTCCTGGAGATAGAAGAGCTGAAGGCGCGGTTCGGCAAGGTGGAGTTGGACGACACCAAGGGCTGGTCCAACAGTCCGCTGGTCTACGCCCGCCAGGTGCACGACATGATCGTCCTGGCCGAGGTCATCACCACGTCGGCGCGGCTGCGGGACGAGTGCCGCGGCAGCCACTGGAAGCCGGAGTTCGAGATCCCCATCCCCGAGGGCAAGTTCCCCGGCGACCCCGAATTCGAGGAGTACCGGGCCAAGTGGAAGGCCAACAACGACCGGTGGCTCAAGACCACCATGGCCGAGCATACCGCCGATGGCTCCCGCATCAGCTACGAGGAAGTCGACACGAGTGTCCTGCCGGTGGAGAAGCCGCGGGACTACCGTTAGGCCGGGAAGAACCGGTTCCGGAGGACGAACCATGCCCGATGTGATCCGCCTGAAGGTCAAGCGCCAGGACCAACCCGACTCCAAACCGTACTGGGAGGAGTTCGAGATCCCCTACCGGCCACAGCACAACGTCGTCTCCCTGCTGATGGCGCTGCGGGAAAATCCGGTCAACCTCAAGGGCGAGCGGGTGGCGCCTGTGGTCTACGAGGCCAACTGCATGGAGGAAGTGTGCGGGGCCTGCACCATGATCATCAACGGTAAGGTACGTCAGGGTTGCTCGGCGCTCATCGACCAGTTGGAACAACCGGTCGTCCTGGAGCCCATGACCAAGTACCCGGTCGTGCGCGACCTGCTGGTGGAACGCCAGGCCATGTTCGACGCCCTGCGTCAGGTGCGGGCCTGGGTGGACATCGACGGCGGCTATGACATCCACGTGCACGCCCCGCGCGTCAGCCCCGACGACTGGGAAAAGCACTACGACTTCTCTCGCTGCATGACCTGCGGCTGCTGCATGGAAGTCTGCCCGCAATACAACTCGAAATCCAAG
>CBDURX010000084.1:0-7274 GCA_965369485.1 uncultured bacterium
TTGGTGTCGTGTGTGTCGGTCATGGATCTCCTGCTCTCGATTTTTCGTTCCCTGACTGCTGTTTCCCGTCACTTAAAACGCAGGTGTCCGCCACGGGTGCGACGCGGACCGCGTGGTCCGGATTATTCATGTCATCGCCTAGGCGGGATCGCATAGCGAATCAATAATCCGGGCTGGGGTAAGCTGGTGCGAGAGGGGGGACTCGAACCCCCACGGGAAAGCCCACGGGAACCTAAATCCCGCGCGTCTACCAGTTCCGCCACTCTCGCAAAAAAGGGCCGTTGCGACCCTAACCCGGCCCCGTTTAACCCGTTGGTATACATACAGCTGTCATGTTGACAGCGCGGGACCAATATAGCCACCCCGGATCTGACGGTCAAGGCGGCAAGCCATCTGACTCACTTCAACTTACGATAGATGGTTCGCGATGCGATGCCCAAGATGTTGGCCGCTGTCTCCTTGTCCCCGTCGACGCTGTCGAGAGTGGCTCGGAGCAGCTCCAGTTCCGCCTGCTTCAGCGTCGTCCCCACGGGGATCGTGAGAGAATCGTAGCGCTTCTTGCCGGCGATGACCGAGGGCGGCAATACATCCAAATCGATGAATGGGCCCTTGCTCAGCACGACCGCACGCTCGATGCAGTTCTGGAGTTCACGCACGTTACCCGGCCAGGAGTACTGAGTCAGCTTCTCGATGGCCGGTTTCGTGAACCCCGATATTTCTTTGCTGTTCTTCTGGTTATAGACCTGCAGGAAGTAATTGGCGAGGAGGATCACATCCTCGCCTCGCTGGCGCAAGGGAGGCAGCTCGATGTTGATCACGTTCAGGCGGTAGTAGAGATCTTCCCGGAAGAGTTGCTGCTCCACCTTCTCAGCCAGATTGGCGTTGGTGGCGGCGATGATGCGCACATCCGTTTCGATGGACCCGTGACCACCGAGGCGCTCGAAGACCCCCTCCTGCAACACACGCAGCAGCTTGACCTGGGTCGTGGGTGACATTTCTCCCACCTCGTCCAAGAACAGGGTCCCCCGATGCGCGATCTCGAAACGTCCCTTGCGGCGGGACACGGCACCGGTGAACGCACCTTTCTCATACCCGAAGAGCTCGGCTTCCAGCAGGGTCTCCGGCAGCGAGGCGCAGCTGACCTTCACCAGCTGTTCCATGGCCCGATCGCTCCAACGGTGCAGAGTCGTGGTGAAGATCTCCTTGCCGGTTCCGCTCTCGCCCGTCAGCAGGATCGTGGCCGAGCTGGCCGCCACCTGGCGCGCCGTCTCCACGGTAGAACGCATGATCTCGCTGTTGCCAATGATGTCGCTGCTACCCTGAATTTCGTCCAGGCGCCGCCGCAGCTCCAGGTTTTCGGCCTTCAGTTGCTGGGTTTCCAACGCCTTGCGCACCACGTTCAAGGTGATCGCCTTGGTGAACGGTTTCTCGATGAAGTCGTAAGCCCCCATCTTCATGGCTTCGACTGCCGCCTCGATGGTACCGTGACCTGTGATGATGACCACCTCTGTGGCCTTGGCTATCACCCGGGCTGCCTTCAACAGCTCCAACCCACCGATCTTCGGCATGAGCAGATCAGTCAGGACGAGGTGGATCTCCTCCCGTCTGAGGATCTGCAACGCCTCCTCACCATCGCCGGCGGTCTGGACTTGGTAACCATTCCGTCGTAAAATCTTCGAGAGAGCGTTGCAGAGCTCGGGTTCATCGTCCACCACCAGGATTTTTGCCCACGCTAGGGAATGGTCGTCCGCCGCTTCCGCCGCCGGTCGTGGAGCGTTCATCGCCATATCGGTTTCCTCGGCCACCTCAGCCATCCTTTGTGAGCCAGCAGTGGTTGGGATATCGGCCTCGCCCGGATGATTGTCAAATGGTACACAGGAAGAGACAAATTGTCAAAATGGCGACGATTCGTCAACAGGCCATGTCACCCAAGATCCACGCTGGGATACAGCTTGCCGAAGAGACGACGAGCATGGGCGGCCCGCAACAACTCTTCCTGGAAGTGCGGATCGGCTATCTCGATGAGGGCCTGGGCGCGCTGGCGAACGTTGCAACCGTGCAACCAGGCCACTCCATTCTCGGTCACGATGCAGTGCACGTCGGCCCGGGTCAGCACCACGCCACTTCCCATATCCAGGGTAGGAACGATGCGCGAGACCTCGCCCTTCTTGGCCGTGGCCGGCAAAGCGGTGATGGGCAGGCCCCCCTTGCTCATGGCGGCACCGCGCATGAAATCGACCTGGCCACCGAAACCACTGTAGATCAGCTCTCCGACGGAGTCGGAACAAACCTGGCCGGTCAGGTCCACCTGAATGGCAGCGTTGATGGCCACCATGTTGTCGTTCTGGGCAATGTTGAGGGGATTGTTGACGTAGTCAGTGGGGTAAAACTCGATCTGTGCGTTGTCGTGGACGAAATCGTAGAGATCCTGATTGCCCAGGATGAAACCGGCAACGACCTTGCCCACATGGAAGTTCTTCCGCTCACAGGTGATGATGCCGCGATTCATCAATTCCGGCAAGCCTGCGGTGAACATCTCGGTGTGCACACCGAGATCCTTCTTTGTGTCCAGGTAGCCGAGTACAGCGTCCGGGATGCCCCCGATTCCCAGCTGCAGGCAGGCACCATCCACGATCAGGTCGGCGATGTGCCGGGCGATCTGGCGCTCGACGCCACTGACCTCCTCGGGCTCGAAGACATCCAGCGGTCGGTCGACCTCGACGCAGGCAGTGAGCTTCGAAACGTGTATGAAGCTGTCACCCAGTGTCCGCGGCATCAACCGGTTGACCTCGGCCAGGATGATCTTGGCGGACATGGCAGCCGGTTTGGTCACCCCCACCTCGATCCCGAAGCTACAGAAGCCGTGCTCGTCGGGTGGACTGACGATCACGCAAGCCACGTCCAGCGGGGAGTTCCCCTTGAACAAATCCGGCATCTCGTGCAAGTGGATCGGTACGTAGTCAGCTTCGCCCATGTTGACCGCGTTGCGTGTGTTGGCGCCGACGAAGTGATCGTTGCAGCGGAAGTGCCCCTGCATTTCCCGGCCGATGTAAGGGGTCGGTCCGATGGTGAGGTGGTGGACGATCTCCACGTCCGTCAGCTCTTCCGCCCGGTCGGCGAGTGCCTGCACGAGGGTGTGAGGCACGGCGCAGCCGGAGCCGATGTAGACCCGGTTGCCGGAGTCTACCCGCGTGACGGCTTCCTGCGCCGTCACGCGCTTGGCCCGGTAGTCTTCCAGCCAGTTCATGCGCGTCTCCTCATCGGGTGAGCAGTTGGTCCAACGGCACGTGATCGTGTTCGTGCGCTTCGGCCACCTGCTGGTGGGTCACGCAACCGCGGAACAGGTTGACTCCTCGCGCCAAGGTCGTGTTGCGGCGGTACACCTCGACCTCGTCGGCGTCGGCCAGAGCGCAGACAATGGGCAGAGTGATGTTGCCCAGGGCGTATGTCGCCGATCGCGCCACCAAGCTCGGCAGGTTGGGAACGCAGAAGTGCGTGATGTGGTCGACGACGTAGACCGGGTCGCTGAGCCGTGTCGGGCGGCTCGTCTCGAAGCAACCACCCTGATCGATGGAGATATCCATGATCAGGCTCCGGTCCCGCAAGAGGCCTATCATCTCCCGCGTGACCAGGTGTGGCGTCCGCGCCCCCGGTATCAGCACCGCGCCGATCACAACGTCGGCATAGCGCAAGACCTTGGGCAGGGTGTACTCGCTGGCCATGAAAGTAGTCAACCGGCCGTCGAAGGCCCAGTCCAGCTGGCAGATCCGATCGTAGTCGTTATCGAGGAGAGTGACGCGCGCGCCAGCGCCGAGGCAGGCTCGGGCCGCGTTGCGTCCGACCACGCCGCCGCCCAGGATCATTACCTCCGCCGGTGGCACTGCCGGAGCCCCGCCCAACAGGATACCCATGCCGCCGTGGTCGCTCTGCAGGTAGCGGGCCGCGAGTTGAGCCACCATTCGCCCGGCGATCTGGGACATGGGTCGCAACACCGGCAGATCACCATGCTTGTCTTGAATCGTGACGTAGTCGATGGCGGTGCACTGTCTCTGGAGCAGAAGTTCGAATAAATCGGGACTACCGACCGCCAGGTGCATGGCCGCCATCAGAATCTGCTTCGTCTGGATGCAGTCGTATTCGCGGGAGGTCGGAGGCAGAACCTTCACGATCAATCCGGCACGACCGTAGACCTCTTCGCAGGCGTGGACCATCTGAGCTCCGACCGCGACATATTGATCGTCGGTGAAACCGCTCCCGGCGCCGGCGGCCCTCTCCACGACGACCTGGTGCCCCCGTTCCACCAAGCTGTGCACCCCGGCCGGGGCCAGACCCACACGACTTTCGTCCGCGGCTCTCTCCCGCGGGATCCCGATGATCATGGCAGCCACCTCCTCGCGCGGTTCAGCGCCAAACCTCAGCTACACCGGATAGCCTCCGCTGGCCCGCATTTAACCCGCCTAACCTGTCATTTCATGGTTGACGGAACCCTACTATCCGAGTAAACAGCCGGCCCGTGCAAGGCGCGGGCCGGCAGGCAGCGGGATAAACTCTCGTGATGCAATGTCCGCAAGCCTGGACCGATCACATCATCGCCGAATCCGGGCTAGGCAGATGCCGAGTCCTTGACGTGTTCGTATCCCTTGCGGAAGGCCTGCAGGTTCATTTCCACCAGGTTTTTCTTCTTGATGATCACCCGCAACGTCGACTCCACGAACTCGACCGGGAACGCCTCGCTGGCCGCGGCCAGCGCACCCAGGATGACCACGTTGGCTACCTTGGGCGTACCCACCGCGTCGGCTATTTCCGAGGCGGGCAAGACTATCGCCTTCAGCCGCTCAGCATCGGGCCTGGTCTTGACGATGGACGAATCGACGATGATGATGCCGCCGTCCACCACATCCTTTTCGAATGCATCGAGGGAGGGCTGGTTCATGACCGCCAAGACATTGGGCGTATCCACCAACGGCGTGCCGATGCGCTTGCTCGAGATGTTCACCGAGCAGTTGGCCGTACCGCCCCGCATCTCCGGCCCGTAAGAGGGGATCCAGGACACGTGGTGGCCGGCCCGCATGCCGATCTGTGAGAGAAACAACCCCAGGGTCAAGATGCCCTGACCGCCGAAACCGGCGAACTTGCACTGCATGTCGAACGGCAGGGACAGTTCCTCGGACTCATTGGCGACTGCAGACGCGAAGGTCTGCAAGTACTTGTTCACATCGTCCAGGTCGTAAGCCTTGACCTGGCGGTGCCACTCCCCTTCCCGGTCGTCGCTCTCGTCCTTGAAGACGCCCAGCGGGAAGATCTTGGTCATCTCTTCAAGCATCCAATCGCGTGCAGAGGGGGGATCCATCTTCCACCCCGTAGGGCACGTCGAGAGAATTTCGACAAAACTATAACCACGGCCATCGACCTGGTTCTGCAAGGCCTTCCGGATCGCCTTGCGGGTTTTCATGATGTGCTTGGCATTGCCGATGGCTACCCTCTCGACATAGGTTGGCGTCGGCAACGTGGCCAGCATCTCCGCCACGCGGATCGGGTTGCCGTGTATCTGTTCGGCCCGGCCCAAGGGGGTCGTCGTCGTCTTCTGGGTGATGAGCGTCGTCGGCGCCATCTGCCCGCCGGTCATGCCGTAGATGGCGTTGTTGACGAAGAAGACACAGATGTTCTCGCCACGGTTGGCGGCGTGGATGGTCTCGGCGGTGCCGATGGCCGCCAGGTCTCCGTCTCCCTGGTAGGCAATGACGATGGAATCGGGATTGGCGCGTTTGACACCGGTGGCCACGGCGGGAGCGCGACCGTGGGCGGCCTGGATGTTGCCGCAATTGAAATAGTAATAAGCAAATACGCTGCATCCCACCGGCGAGATGAAGACCGTCCGCTCCCGAATGCCCAGATCGTCCATGGCCTCGGCGATCATCTTGTGTATGTTGCCGTGGCCACAACCGGGGCAGTAGTGGGTGGCGTGCTTGGCCGGCCCGCTCTTGCGCACGAATTCCTCGTACAAGGAGGCCGGCTTGGTGAAGACCTTCATGACTGCCTCCCCTTCATGATCTTCTCGTACTCGGCGAGCAGTTCAGAAGCTCCAGGCACCATGCCTCCGCAGCGTCCGTAGAAGTGCACAGGGCACTGGTTCATGACGGCCAACCGGACGTCCTCGACCATCTGCCCCGTGCTCAACTCCACGGCCAGGAACGCCTTGGCGCGTGCGGCCATCTCGATCAGCTTTTCGGTGGGAAACGGCCAGAGAGTGATCGGGCGCAGCAAGCCCACCTTCATACCCTTCTCGCGGGCCATGTCGACCGTCGAGTAGACGATGCGCGCAACGATGCCGTAGGCCACGATGATGAGATCCGCATCGTCGGTCCGGTACTCCTCGTAGCGAACCTCGTTAGCCATGACCTCCTGGTACTTCTCGTCGAGATTCAAGTTGTGCTGCTCGAGCTCGGCAGGATCCAGGTAGATGGAACTGATGAGGTTCTGGGACGTGGCCTTATCTCCCCGCACGCACCACGCGGTGTGGTCGTAGGGAATGGAGCTGGCCTCGGGCAACTCCACGACCTCCATCATCTGTCCGGTGAAGCCGTCGGCCAGCAAGCCGGCCGGGTTGCGGTACTTGTCGGCCAGGTCGAAGGCGAGCATGGTCAGGTCGCACATCTCCTGGGCGCTGTTGGGTGCCAGGGTGATGAGACGGTAATTGCCGTGACCGCCGCCCTTGGTAGCCTGGAAATAGTCGGCCTGCTCCGGAGCGATGTTCCCGAGACCGGGGCCGCCGCGGACGATGTTCACCACGACGCACGGCAGCTCCGATCCCGCCGCGTAAGACAACCCCTCTTGTTTGAGGCTGAAACCGGGGCTCGAGGAAGCGGTCATCACCCGGATACCCATCCCCGCCGTGCCGTAGACCATGTTGATGGCCGCGACTTCGCTCTCTGCCTGAATGAAGGTGCCGCCCAGGGCCGGGAAATGCAGGGCTGCAGCGTGGGCGATCTCGCTGGCAGGAGTGATGGGATAGCCATAATAGGCCCTACATCCGGCCGCCAGGGCTCCGACAATGATGGCGTCATTGCCTTTCATGAATTGCTTGGCCATGGGCTCGACTCTCCGCTGGGTTGATTTCCTAAGGCTTCTCGACAAAAATGGCGCCGGGCTCGGGGCAAGCGTAGAAACAGAGTCCGCAGCCGTTACAGTCAGAACCCAGGTAGTACGCGGGGTGATAGCTGGCGCTGTTCAGCTTGTCGCTGATGGCGATGACGTCCTTGGGGCAAACACTCACG
>CBDURX010000085.1:0-7264 GCA_965369485.1 uncultured bacterium
CAGGGTGAAGATGCTGTCGGCCAGCAAGTTCTTGGCCACCAGGACCGCCGTGATGCAGGCCAGCATCAACGGCAGGATGATGCGGTACTCCCCCGTCATCTCGAACAGGATCAGGATGGCCGTCAGCACTCCATGTGTGGTCGCCGCCACCATGGCTGCCATGCCGATCATGGCGAAGGCGCCGACCGCCCCCACGTTGGCCGGGAAAAGCGCCCCCACCAACGAGCCGTAGGCACCGCCCAGCATCCCGCCCAGGAACAGGGCCGGTGCAAAGATCCCCCCCGAGAATCCTGAGCCGAGGGTCAAGTTCACCGCCACCAGCTTGACCACCACCAGGATCGCCATGAGCTGCCAGACCATCTGTCCGTCGAGCACCTCCACCATGGATGAGTAGCCAATCCCGAAGACCTGGGGAAACAGGATGAACAGCAAGCCGAGGGGAATCGCCCCCAGGACGGGTTTCAGGAACGGCGGGAAACGGAGGCCGTCGAAGAATTCCTCCGTTGCGTAGAGCGAGCGCACGTAGAGGACGCTGACCAGGCCGACCACCAGGCCCAGGACCACGTAGAACGGCAGCTCGGCCGGCGAGTGGATGCTGAAGCCCGGCACCGGGAAGGCGGGCGTGTCGCCGAGAAACTGGCGGCTGACGGCCGTAGCTACCACGCTGGAGACGATGATGGGGCTGAAGGTGACGATGGCGAAGTCGTGCAGGATGATCTCCAGAGCGAAGAACGCCCCGGCGATGGGAGCGTTGAAGGTGGCCGCGATGCCGGCGGCGGCGCCGCAGCCGATGAGGGTCTTCATCCGCTGGGGAGAGAAGTGGAGCCACTGCCCAAGGCTGCTGGCCATGGCGGCCCCGATCTGGATGATGGGTCCCTCACGGCCCACCGAGCCGCCGAAGGCGATGGTCAGAGCGCTGGCGAGTATCTTCACCACGGCCACTACCGGCCGGATGATCCCGTTCTTGAAGATCACGGCGTTGAGGACCTCGGGCACGCCATGACCCTTGGCCTCCCGGGCGCCGTAGTAGACGAGGGGACCGACCAGCAGGGCGCCGATCACCGGCAGGCAAGCCTGGTGCCACCACGGCAACCCGACCAGCAGCGCGACCGTGTCCTCGCCCCGTCCCAAGGAATATGTCTGGAAGAACTGCACCAGCCAGCGAAAGAGGATAGCACCGAAGCCGCCGATCACCCCGACCACGGCGGCGATCACCACCATGACGGTGGTCTCTTCCGGGGCAAAGCGGTAGAGCAGCCGCTCGATGGCGCGGCGGACTCGTCTCTGCGGTGAAATGGAAGGTTCCCCGGACATCCCTCGCTCCCGTTACTGGTCAGTATCCGGACACAGTCTAACCTACGTTGACCAGGCAACGCCAGCGCTGGTCGGTTTCTGCTGGGCTGGCGGTGCGCAAGATGGTAAAACGGCCCGGTCGCGTCAACAGCCCCAGACTTCCGTTCGCCAGAACCAAGCCGAATCCCTATCTTTGCCCAGAGAAGCGGCTGCCTGTATCGTGGACGGCAAACCAGCAGCAGCCTGAGGAAACGACAATCCAGGAGCGAGCATGAGCGAATCCGGCATGGCGGACCACATTGTCTCCCGCAGCGAACAGAACGGCGTCACGATCGCCACCCTGACCAACGGCATGAAGGTCATCATCAAGGAGGACCACCGCACCCCGGTGGTGATCTGCCACGTGTGGGTGCGGGTCGGCTCCAATCGGGAACCCGACAATCTGCGTGGCTGGGCCCACGGCATAGAGCACATGGTCTTCAAGGGCACCGTACGCCGGGCCGAGAGCGATTTCGCGCACGAAGTGGCCGCGGCCGGCGGCACCACCAACGCCGGCACCGGATACGAGACCACGAGCTACCATGTCCTGGTGCCGCGAGAGAACCTGCCGTGTGCCCTGGACATCCTCGCGGACGCCCTTTTCAACGCCGCGTTCGAGCCGTCCTCCCTGGATGCCGAACGCCAGGTCCTCGTGCACGAGAATCACATGTACGACGACATCCCGTACGGCTTCGGCATCACCTGGCGCTGGGGAATGGAGATGGCCTATACACGCAGCCCCTACCGTCATCCCATCGGCGGACGGGACGAGGAGCTGCTTTCGGCTCCGCGCGACGACATCAAGAAATTCCACCGGACCGCCTACCGCCCGGACAACATGACAGCAGTCGTGGTCGGCGATGTCACTGCCGACGAGGTCATCCGGCAGCTGAAGGACAGCTTCGCCGGCGTCTCCGCCACCGGCGGACCAAAGTTGCCGGTGCCACCCCGCGAGCCGGTGCAGAACGGCGTGCGCTATCGTCTGGCCCAGGGTGACTTGCAGAAGGCCTACGCCAAGCTGGTCTTTCCCGCCATCTCAGAACGTGATCCCGACCGCCCGGTTCTGAGTGTCGTGCGGCGCATCCTCGCCGACGGCCGCAGCTGCCGCCTCTACCGCACGGTCCAGGAAGAGCGTCAGCTCGTGAGCGACATCACCTTCTTGACCGAATCCGGTCCCCGGGAGGGTGTCGTGCTGATCGATCTCGAGACCAACAGTGGCCAGATCCGGGAGGCGGTCGGCGCGGTGGCCGAACTGCTGCAGGAGCTACGGACGACGCCGCCCTCGGAGGAGGAGCTGCGGCGGGCCAAGATCCGCGTCGAGCGTTCCTTCCTGTTCAGCGCCGAGACGGTGCAAGGCCAGTCCTCGACCATCGGCTATTACGACGCCATGGGTGATCTTGAAGGCGCCTTCTGCTTCCCCGACCGCGTGAACACAGTCACCGGCGCCGACGTGACCCGTTTCTGCCGGCGCATCTTCCGGCGGGGGAATCTGAATGTCTTGTTCTACGTGCCGAGCACGGCTGATCTGGAAGCGGCGGATCTGCCCACGGACACCACGGCCCTGGAAGCCTGGCTGGCCCCACTCCTGGGCGACGAAGCGGTGGCGGATACCTCCGGTACCATACCTGGGCCTGCAGCTGTAGCCTCCGGTGCCTCCTCTGGTGCACCCTGCGTCACACCCTCAGCCACGCCCGACGCCGGCAACACAGCACGCAGTGTTCGCGGCGCGGGAGCCAGCGCAGCACCGGCGGCAGACTTCGATACGGCTCATCTGGCCACGGGATTACCGGTTTACCTCCGGGTGGACCGCACCCTGCCCGTGTTCACCCTCGGCCTCTACACCACGGGTGGCGTTTGCCTGGAAGAGAGGGTACGGGCCGGTCTCTCCTCTCTGACGCACAAGGTGCAAGTCAAGGGCACGGACGACGCAGACGCGGAACGGATCCACAACGCCATCGAGGGCCTGGGTGCCTCTCTCTTCCCCCACGCGGATCGGGACTATGGGGGACTGTACCTGGCCGGTCTGAGCCGCAACCTGGATCCGGTTCTCACCTGGCTGGGACGGTTGGCTTGCTCACCGTCCTTCCCGGAGGACGAGCTGCAACGGGAGCGCAAGCTCGCTCTGGACCAGCTGGCATCCCTGGCTGATGACCCTTTCCAGCAGGCCGCCAGACTCCTGCGTGAGACCCTTTACACCGCTCACCCCTACGGTTACCCCGTAGTGGGCCACGAAGACAGTCTCCCCAGCCTGACGCGCGCGGACCTGGTACGGATGCATCGCCGCATCTGGGTGCCGGCCAATCTCTACGTGGTCGTCTCGGGGGATCTGGAACCGGAATTGTTGCTCAGCAGATTGGACGAGGTCCTGAGTGATTTACCCGCCGGCGAGGTGCCACTTCTGCCGGCCCTGGACAATGTTCCAGCACCAGACGGCGTCGTCAGAAAATGCGTCCGGCGAGATTTCCACCAGAGTGTGGTCTTCGTTGCCTGGCCGGGACCAGCCGACCCCAACTGCGATCGGGCTGAGCTGATGCTCCTGAAAGAGCTGCTCAACGGCCAGAGCGGCCGCCTGTTCGAGGCGCTGCGCAACCGGCGGTCCCTCTGCTACAACACTGGTCTCTTGAGCACTGCGGGCTTCGGACCGGGTCTGGTCGCCGCTTACGTCCTGACCGATCCCGCCACGGAGGAAAAGGCTCTTGCCGCACTCCGGGACGAACTGCACGAGGTGGCGGCCACGGAAGCGATGGCAGAGGAGTTTGAACGCGCCCGGGCAAAGCTGACCGGGAACCTGTTGATCACGAGTCAGTCCAACACGGCCAGAGTCAACCGTTGCGCCGGCGGCATCCTCTACGGCCGCGGCCCCAACGACCTGGACAACCTGCTGGGCCAGATCGCCGCCTGCACGCCCCGCGCGGTGCGCGAGACGGCCGCACGTTACCTCTCCTCACCCGACCGCCTGGAAATCATCCTGGGACCGGACGAGGGAGCGTCGTGAGGTGGCCGGCCTGGCACGGACTGCCGGTCGGGGCTATTCGCGCACCGGATAGCGATCCGGCGCGTCCGAAAGATCGATCAGGTAGGTTTTCTTGCTGAAATTGGTCCGATGCATCGAACCTTCCGGCACATAATAATCGTCACCTTCCTGATACAGCTCCGTCTGACCATCGATCTCCAGGGTCATCTCGCCGGAAATGACGGTACCCTGCTGGGTACAATGGGCGTGATCCGGGAACGAAACTCCTTCTTCCATGACGAAGAAGGTCAGCTGCTTTTCGTTGTTCTTCAAGCAATATCCCGTCACACCGGCGACGGGAATTTCAACTTTGGTCAACGAAAAGACATCTTCAGGAAACAGGTTATGTTCGGTTCGCGGCTTGGCTGATTCCATACGCAAGGCCCTCCCTCTGGCTGGCACGCGATGGTGTCCGGTGGTTCCAGACCTCATTTAATAACATCTTAACAGAGTGCAATAATTGTGCAAGAGAGGCCCCGTAATCACGGATGATAGCCTCGTAAGCGCTGTTTTTGACAGGAGGACAAGGGCGGTGGGGGGGTGGCGCCCACCTCAGGTGCGATAATCCTCACTCCGCAGAGGCAGGGGCGGCCCGCCGTCCACGACCTCGGCCAGGACGATCTCCCCCACGAAACAGTCGTGGTCGCCGGTCCGGAAGCGGTCACGTATGGCGCATAGGAAACGAGCGCTGCAACGTGACAGAGCCGGAGCGCCCTCGCCCCGGTCGTCCACGAGCAGATCGTGCGCGACCTGCGCCCACTTGTCCACGTCTCGCTGGGATTGCAACCCGAAGTGACGCCCCAGATCCACCTGCCCCTCCCGCAGCAGAGAGACCGAGAAATGCCGGCTGCGCTCCAGCAAACCGTAGGTGTAGCGCTCGTGGGCGATGCTCACCAGGAGCAGGGGCGGCTCGTGAGAGACGCGTGTGAGCCAGGCGGCCGTCAAGCCACCTCTCCCACTTTCGGCGGACACGCCGATTACAGCGACCGGACCCGGAATCAGGTGCAGAGCGTCTTGTAGGACTTCGGGATCCAGAGGGGCGGCGGAGTCACCAGCCACGTCGGTTCCTTTCCGAAGTTGTGGGGCCAGGTCAATCTTGCAGGAGAAAATCGGCCACGACGGGGAAGTGATCCGAGGGACGAGCGCAATCTCTCGACACCAGGCGCTCGAAATCTACCCGCCTGACGTTCAGGACCGGCAGGTGCGGCCGGTAGAAAACGTAGTCGATGCGGCGCGGTCCCAGTAACAATTCGCCCAACCGGTCCCGCACGCCGAGGCCCGCGAAGGTGGCTCCCTCGACCAGGTTACCCGAGCCACCCTCCTGCCAGGCGTCGAAGAGGTGGCATGTATCACCATTGCGGTGGCGGAGGGTCTTGATCTCCCGGGAATGCTCCTGGGCGTTGAAATCGCCCGTCAAGAATAGCGGAACGTTTTCGCCCAGCTCACGCACCTTGTTGCAGATGTAATCCCGCACCAACAAGGAGCTCTTCTGGCGATGCCAGCCGTTGACAGCCTCGAAGTGGGTCGTCCCGAACACGAAGGTGCGTCCGGTGTTGATCTGCTCGAAAGTGTGCCAGGTGGCGATGCGAGGCCGCGTACCGAGATGAAACTGGGAAGCCGGTACTTCCGGTGTCGGCGAGAGCCAGTAGATATCGCTCTCCTCCTCGGCGGGGCGGACCGTATCGCGGCGGTAAAAAATGGCGCAGTACCAGTTGTTGAGACTGTGGGTGAGGGCTGTCCCGGACAGGTTGCCCTCGCCCAGGAACTCGTAGTCCGGCAATAGCTCGTTCAGCTCGTGTAGCTGGCTGAGATTGGCTTCTTGGGTGCCTACCACGTCCGGTCGGTATTGGTTGAAAATGCGCGCGATGCTCCGTCTCCGCAAGCGCCACGGGTGGCTACGCCGCTTCTTGGTGGAGGTCAGGAGGTTGAAGGTCATGACCCGGAGGGGGCGTCCTTGCACGATGCGAGTCTCCGTTTGCTGATTGCTCATGTCTTCCTGAGGTTCTTCTGGGTATAGGCCCCTAAAAATCGGTCAGTTAGTCCCAGATGGCAAGTCGGCCGCTCTCGGCGGCCGGCTGCAATGCAAATTCCGGGCCGGGCGAAAAGTTCCCGTCCTGTAACGACTGTGAGGTAACCTATTGACTCGCAGCTAAATAACGAAGACGACCGTCGCAAGCCGGCGGCGAAACGGGAGGTTTTTCGGCAGGCAGTGTCGGTTTATGGACCAAAGAGATTCATTTGTGGAGGGCGGCTCGGCAGGGCGAGCTCGCTGAGGACGATGGAAATCCAGCCTCCGCGATCTGCTGCCGGCAGCTTCAGGGCGGTCAGCTCGAAACGGCTCAGGAGCTCGTCGATGAGGCGGTCGATGGCGATTTGGAATTCCACCGAGGTGTCGCGGGTCCCGTCGAAGGACGGCGGTGCGATTATGGGCACCTTCACCAGCAGGTCGTAAGTGCGCATCCAGCGCCGTATGAACGGCTCGAGATCATCGCGCCGGCCCGCCGCCTGGACTAGGTAGGCGTAGTTGTCCAGGATGGATCGGTCACAGACGATGGCGTCGTACTGAGCGGCCAGCTCGATCTCTATGGCGACCTGGTTGTGCAGAATCCACTCCTGGGCTGGTACTGTGGTTGCCCTGTTGATGGGCAGAGGACAGGCACGAGCGACCTCCTTGACGAGGTCCACACCCAGATCCAGCCGCTTCAGGCTCGCGGCCAGTTCGTAGCAGAGCGTCGTCTTGCCGACGCCATGGCTGCCGATGAAGGCGATCTTCATGATGGTTAGACATTAACCGCGGCCAGACGGGAAGTCCAGCCCGGTGCAAGGTCACCTGACGGATCAGGTGGGTAGGCTTACATTTACACGTATAATTGAATCGTTTTGCGATCCCGCTTACGCGATGACAGGTAAGGTCTACTG
>CBDURX010000086.1:0-7227 GCA_965369485.1 uncultured bacterium
AGGATTCAGGGAAGGAGGTCGAGGCATGGACTGCTCCACAACCGAAGCCTGCGAGTCCACTACCGGTAAGGGCCTCGGCTTCTTCGAGCGGTACCTGACCTTCTGGGTCGTGCTCAGCATCCTGGGCGGGATCCTGCTGGGCAAGATCTCTCCCGGTGTTGCTGCCACGCTGAACGAGATGACCCTGAAGGTGAATGGGGCGCCGGTGGTCTCGATCCCCATTGCCGTGTGCCTTTTCTTCATGATGTACCCCATCATGGTGAAGATCGACTTCGCCGAACTGCTCACAGCCGGCCAGAACATCAAGCCTGTGGGGCTGACCCTCTTCATCAACTGGGCGATCAAGCCGTTCACCATGTACGCCATCGCGCTGCTGTTCCTGGGTGTCCTCTTCCGGGGGTTCATCGGGACGGAAGCTGTCGACCTGGTCAAGATCCCCTTCGGGCTGGACCTGGTCGCTGGGCAAACGTACGGAGCTGGCCGGGTCGTGCTGGTCGATGGCATCGAAATGCTGCAGGTGCCGTTGTGGCGCAGCTACCTGGCTGGTTGCATCCTGCTGGGGATTGCGCCGTGCACGGCCATGGTGCTGGTGTGGGGGTTTCTGGCCGGGGGGAACGACAGCCACACCCTGGTCATGGTGGCCATCAATTCCCTGACCATGCTCCTGCTCTACGGTGTGCTGGGCGGTTTCCTGCTGGGAGTGGGCCGTTTGCCGGTGCCGTGGCAGGCGTTGCTGCTCTCCATCACGGTCTACGTGGCGTTGCCGTTGGTGGCCGGCTATGCCTCGCGCCGCTGGATCATAGCCGTCAAGGGGGTGGAATGGTTCCGAACACGGTTCCTGCACGTCCTGACCCCGATTACCATAACCGCCTTGCTGGTCACCCTCGTGTTGCTCTTCTCGTTCAAGGGCGAGGTGATCCTGGCCAATCCTCTGACCATTCTCTGGATCGCCGTACCGCTCTTTCTGCAGACCGTCTTGATCTTTTCTCTGGGCTACTGGCTCTCGAGACGGCTCAAACTCCCCTACGAGGATGCCGCGCCCACCGCCATGATCGGTGCCTCGAACCACTTCGAGGTCGCCATCGCCACGGCGGTCATGCTGTTCGGACTCGCTTCCGGGGCGGCCCTGGCGACGGTGGTGGGAGTGCTGATCGAGGTGCCGGTCATGTTGATGCTGGTTCGGATCTGCCTGCGCACGCAGAACCTGTTTCCTGTCCGATCTGCTTGAATAGCGGTTTGAGTGGGAAAAATCCGGGTTAGGCACCGGGACAGACGCCACGTTTTTGAGACACCTGAGTTAATGAAAAATCCCCCGAAATGTGCTATAATGCCGCCCCCCGTGACCTGGCTGCAACGATTTCATCAACCGAGGAGGCGATCATGAAGCGAAGGATACTGTCAGCCTGCGTCTTCACCGTGCTGTTCCTATTTGGTTCTCTAGCACTGGCTGAAGGCACCTTCGAGATCTTGACCGACATGGGAACATCTTTCTTCGGGCATTTCATGACCCTTTCCTTCGACGGTCAGGGCATCAGCGGCAACACCAACATGTACTGGAGCCCTGGAACCGGCTGGATCACCCAGAGTGATGGTAACTTCAGCAGGATCACCGGTAACGGGATGAAGGTCGTCGGCACCCTCCCGAATCCCGATGGCTTCAATATGGCCGCCATCTGGGATTCTGACACCGGCTGGAACTTCATCGATCCACTGCCCGGAGGCGAACCGTGCGATACCGGTTTGATGTCCGGGTACGCCGGCAACTTCGACGGCACCATGGCCACGGGGCTGGCCTGGAATCCCGGCTGCGATGCCGAGGCTTTCCTGTGGACCGAGGGTGTCGGCACCATCGGCCTCGGCAGAAATGACGTGGAGGACCGCGCCAGCCGTGGTTCCGACATATCCGACGACGGCTCCACGGTCGGGGGCTTCTTCGAGAACAACGCTTGTGGCCGGCGTCCGGCCATCTGGGTCGATGGCGGCGATGTCCAGTTCCCCCTGGGCGAGGACGCTTGTGGTGAGGTTCTCGGCGTCAACAGCGACGGTTCAATGCTCTGTGGTTCGGCCATCGCTCCCGACGCATTCATCGCCACCAGCTTTTTCTGGAGTGAAATGGCCGGCTGGGTCGACATCGGCATGCTCCCCAGCGACGAGTTCAATGGCAGCCTTGCCCTCGGTATCGCGGACAACAGCTGGGTCGTTGGCTACAACAGCAATCCCTTCTTCGGCTTTCCCGAGGCCCTCATCTGGACGCCCGAGGAAGGCCTGATGTCCTTTATCGACTTCCTGGACCTCTGGGAGGTCGAATACCCCGAGGGAACCTACTTCTACAGCTGCACCGACATCTCCGCCGACGGCAGCACCATCGTCGGTAACTTCATAGCCGACGGCGGGTTTTTCTTGGAGGCCTTCAAGGTGACCCTCGAAGGCGTTGTGGCGGCATTCATGTCCGACTTCGAGGTTGCGGCGCTGAACGGTGGCGTGGAGTTGTCCTTCCAGATCCACGGCGATGCGGTTGCCGGCGACTTCGAGTTGATCGCAAGCCGTGATGCGCTGCAGTGGACAGTGCCGGTCACGCGCGAGGGTGCAGAGTTCGTCGCTCACGACGACTCGCCTCATCTGGCGGCGGGTGGTTCGGTGACCTACTCGCTGTACTACTTCGCGCCGGACGGCAGGCAGCTGTTGCAGAGCAAGAGTGTCGAGCTGGATGAAACACCGGCCTTCGCCACGCGTCTGATCGGTGCCTCCCCGAACCCGTTCAATCCGCAGACGACGGTGAAGTTCACGCTGGCGCGCAGTCAGTACGTGAAAGTCTCGGTCTTCGATATGCAAGGCCGCCGCATCGCCGACTTGACTGACGGAGTCCTCGGTGCGGGTGAGCACCCGGTACAGTGGAGCGGCACCGACTTGACCGGCCGCGCAGTCGCCTCGGGCACGTACGTGATTCACATGCAGAGCGATGAAGGTATCCAGATGCAGAAGATGGCCCTCGTGCGCTGATATGACGTAGCAGGCTGATACTGCGTATTTCTGCACGGGAATCAAGATTGGGAAGCCGGACTCAGCTCCGGCTTCCCAAGTGAATTCCAGCTGGGGCGAGGTGAAGACTCTGTAGAGATAATTACTGCATGCAGTGTGGATTGGCATTCATTCCTGGTCTGGCCTCGGGCGTGATCCGCGGTCAGGATTCCCGATTCGCCCTCACGCTGGGGAGAATGTGATGTACAGGACTCTTTTGCTGGCGCTGCTCCTGATCCTGGCTCAGCCAGCGTTGGCCCAGGATCCACAGGTCAAGATATCTCCCGGGCTCGAGCAAGCCCTGGCTGATCCCGCCGAGGTCATGCGCCAGGCCGATGACACCTGGGCTGTCTGGGTGTTCTTCACGGACAAGGCCCTCGCAGGCGCCGACCTGGCTGCCGCCCTGGATGCTGCCGAGCGCTCACTGCCCGAACGCACGCTCAAGCGCCGGGCCAAGGTGAAGCAGGCAGGTGAACGCCTGGTCGACGCAGGCGACCTGCCCCTGTCTGTTGATTACCTGGATGCGGTGACCGCCACCGGTGTTCAATCCAGACAGCAGTCACGCTGGCTCAACGCTGCCAGTTTCGACGCCACCCGGGAACAGATCGCCGCCATCGCCCGGCTTCCCTTCGTAACCAAGGTGTCCCTGGTGGCCAAGTTCTTCCGGCCCGAGCCGCAGGTCACTCCCGAGGAGAAGAGTGCGGCCCAACAGGCCAAGGACAAGGCCGAGGCCGCAGCGAAGGGTCGCTGGTCGCTGGATTACGGCGGCAGCACCGCGGGCCTGGAACAGATCAACGTGCCACCAGTGCACGAGATGGGTCTGTCGGGTGAAGGCGTCATCGTGGGTATGCTCGACTCGGGATTCCGGACCAGTCATGTGGCACTTCAGAATATCCCGGTCGTCGACCAGTGGGATTTCGTCAACGACGACGGTATTGTGGACGACGAGCCCGGAGACCCGATGTACTCGGCTAGACATGGCACCCAGACCCTGTCCACCATCATGGGATTCAAGAACGGCGAGCTGGTGGGGTCTGCCTACGGCGCGTCGGTCATCCTGGCCAAGACCGAGGACATCGGCGATGAAACCCCCATCGAGGAGGACAACTGGGTCGCCGGCCTGGAGTGGGTCGAGTCCCTGGGTGCGGACCTCGTCTCCAGCAGCCTCGGCTACTATTACTGGTACGATTTCAGCGACCTGGACGGCGACACGGCTGTGACGACGGTCGCGGCCGACGCAGCTGTCGCGCGGGGACTCGGTGTGTTCGTGTCCGCCGGCAACGAGCGTCAAAACGAGGATTTCCCCCACATCACTGCCCCGGCCGACGGGGACAGCGTCATCGCCATGGCCGCGGTGAACCTGGACGGCACCATCGCCAGCTTCAGCTCGGCCGGACCGACCTACGACGGCCGCATCAAGCCCGATCTCTCCGCCCAGGGGGTGGGTAACTTCGTGGCCTCGTACTACGAGGATTCCAGCTACCACACAGCCGACGGCACCAGCTTCGCGTGCCCCCTGGTGGCAGGCGTGGCGGTGTTGATGCTGGAGCGGATCCCCACGCTGACCCCCATGCAGGTGCGGGAGGCGTTGCGCATGACGGCCGACCGCGCCGACATCCCGGACAACGACTTCGGTTGGGGTATTGTCGACGCATATGCAGCCGTGACCTACTGGGGACCCGCCATCGTGCACGTGCCGCTGGGGGACACCGAGGACACGGTCGGTCCGTACAGTGTGACCGCCACCATCACCGATAGCGAGCCGTTGGATCCCAGCAGTCTGTTCCTCTACTGGCGCGTGGACGGCGGCTCCTGGAATCAGGTTCTGCTGAGCGCGGCCGGCGGCGACCTGTACAGCGCCGACATTCCCGGCCAAACAACCGGCGGCCTGGTGGAGTACTACCTGGAAGCCGGCGATACCATGGGCATCACCATTCAGATGCCCCACGGCGGCCCGGACAACGCCTGGTCCTTTGCCGTGGGAACTGACACGACCCCGCCCGATCTCTTCCACGCGGCCCTGATCGACCAGATCCCGGCGTACTGGCCGCCGACGGTAACCGCCGTGGTGACCGACAACCTGGGTGTCGATCGGGTCGAGTTGACGTTCAGCCACAACAGCGGACCGTTGCAGGGACCGTTCCTGCTGGCGCCCAACGGTGACCTCTTCGAGGTGATCTTCCCGCTACCCGGTGTGCAGGTCGCCGATGAGGTGACCTACACGCTGACTGCCTACGACACCGCCGCACTGCCCAACCAGACCGTCAGCGGTCCCCACACCCTCTACGTGGTCGACAGCCTGGGTTACGTTCTGGTGATCGACGACGACCCTCTCGGCGCACCAGAGGGAGCGGACCAACCGGCGAAGGGACATGGCGCGAACGTACGGGTCGAGGTCAACTCGTCCGCCGCCACCATGGCCCAGTGGCTCGCCGACGCGGGGTACAGTGTCGACCTCGTCGATGTCGGCGACGTTGCCCCGGGCAGCTTCGAGGGGTATGACGCCTTGGTCCATGCCGCAGGCAACAACATGAATCCTGTGGGTGATGCGGCGTTCAGGGAGCTTCTGATCGCCTGGGTCGACGGCGGCGGCCGCGTCCTGCTGGAGGGCGGCGCGCTGTGCGAGGTTGCGCTCTATCAGCCCGGCTACCCCGAATTCGCCCAGACCGTGCTGCATGCCGATCAGTGGTGGGGCGATTTCCTGGAAGATGCGCAGTTCTACACCTCCGGCGGCCACGAGCAGCACCCCTTCCTGACCAGGCCACACTTCTTGCCGATGATGGTGGAGCTCGACGGCTTTGGTTACGATTTCGGGGCGACGGACGTAGCCTACGCGTCCCCGGACGCCCTGCCGATCCTGCGGACGATCTACAACGTCAACACCGGTGGCGTGCTGGTTTATGACGACAACACCGGGGTCGAGGCGGGGCAGATCGTCTACTTCACCTTCGACACGAGCTATCTGGACGAGGCCACCGGACGGCAGATCACCGAGAATGCTCTGGCCTACCTGCTGGCCCGGGAAGCGCCTGGCAACGCGTCCATATCAGGTATCGTCACCCTGTCCGACAGCGGGGACGCCTCGGGTGTGACAGTCAGTGCCGGCCCTGACCACAGCGTGGTCACCGGCCTGGATGGTACCTACACCATCGGCGGTCTCCATGGAGCCACGTACATCGTCACGGCCACCCTGGACGGCTACGGTCCCGCCGAGCAGACGGTGGTCCTGGCGGCAGACCAGACGATGACGGGAGTGGACTTCAACTTGCAGCCGATCATCCAGATCAACGTTGCGGTCACCCCCATGCTGCCCATTCCCGATAACGATCCGGCCGGCGTGAGCAGCGTGATCGCCATCAGCGAAGCGGGCAACGTCTACGACATCTCCATCGACATCTACATCAGTCACCCGTCCATCGGCCAGCTCGTCGTTACCCTCACCAGCCCCCAGGGCACGACCGTCACCCTGCACAACCAGACCGGTTCGATCAACGACGACATCGTGGGCAACTGGCCTGCGACCCTCTCGGTGGACGGGCCCGGCTCTCTGGAGGACTTCTTCAGCGAGGACATCCAGGGCGACTGGACCCTGAACGTGGCCGACACCGCGTTTGGGGCCATGGGCGGGATCCTGAACTCCTGGGGCCTGAACCTCCTGGCGACCGCGTCGGGTCCCACAGCAGTGGCTGATGGTCTGCCTTCACTGACTCGCCTGGTGGGCAACGCCCCCAACCCGTTCAATCCCATGACCGTGATCGCCTTCGAACTGGCCAGCGACGGCCCGGTGCAGCTGGACGTCTTCGACCTGCGCGGCCGCCATGTCCGGCGTCTGCTGGCGGCAGATCTGCCGGCGGGCCGGTACCAGGTCACCTGGGACGGTCGGGACGCCGCGAATCGCGGGAGTGCCAGCGGTGTGTACGTTTGCCGCCTGAATGCTGCGGGGCACACGCAGTTGCACAAGATGACGCTCGTGCGATAGTGTCAAACGGCCCTCTCTCACCGAATACGCTTGTCGTGATCACTTCTTGCTGTAGTATGAAGTGTTATCCTGTTCCGTGAACGATTGTCCCGGCCGCCTTCGAAATAACATGATCGCACGATCACGCTCATCCTCACCCCCTCAAGGAATATGGGTAGCCAGCGCTCTGGCCCTGGTCTCGATGTGTATTCGCATTGTCCACCTGGGTTGGGGATTGCCTGAGCTGGAGG
>CBDURX010000087.1:0-7122 GCA_965369485.1 uncultured bacterium
GGCAAGTCTCCCCCAGACCTGACGTATGTGGACTTCCACTGTTGAGACTCTCCTCATTCGGAGCCCCCACCACGCGCGGACAATCCTAGCGTAAATTGCTCCTGTATGCATGTAATCCATAGTGTTACATACGTGTGCTCACTGCCAAACAGGACGATCGCGCTGAATCGAGCCAAGACGCCCTGTAGTATCACTGCCAAGTCCATGGGTCATGATTCTTATAACTCTCTGCTTTGGTTGCCTGACGCTTGGGTGGGCATCAGCAGCCTACGGTTGGGTCGACCTCGGTACATTCGAGGTCGAGCCGCGTGACCATCCTTACCGGGGCCACGTCGTCGACGGCTCCTATGTGATGAACGTGGGCGAGCTCCACATCAACATCACCAATCACGGTCTGATCGGGTCCCAATACTCCGTGCCCTCCTCCTACGCCGACGCACCCTCGGCGCAGTGGCCGGCCGGCTCGGGTGTGGAGTACCTCTGGTCGGCCGGACTCTGGGTCGGTGGGGTGATCAATGGTCAGATAGCCGTCTCCACGGGGCAATACGAGCGAGAGTTCCGTCCGCTCCGTAACCCGCAGGACACTATCTACGAGACCATCGAGGGGAAGATTACCCGTCCGCCGGGAAACCCGGGCAGTGGGATGAGGATGTACCTTCCCGACGGCGACGACGACCAGGACACTAGGTACGATGAGGAAACCCCCAACGGATATGACGACGACGACGACGGCCTCATCGACGAGGATTTCGGTCAGGTGGGTGACCAGATGATGGTCTGTACCATGTATGACAACACACCGGTGGCCATGGCGTCCTATCCCGACCACAACCCGATGAATCTGAAAGTCGTTCAGAAGAGTTACGCCTGGATGAAAGACGACATCGACGACTTCGTTGGCTTCGATTATGAAATCACCAACATCGGTTCGACCACCATCTGGGACATGTACTGCGGTTTCTTCGTCGATTGTGATATTGGTCCACGTGGGCTCGGGGACAATAGCGGAGACGACCTGGCTGGATTCTGGGACGGCTTCGTACGTTCGTCCGCCCACAGTTTCGTGCCGGTAAGGGTGGCCTACATGTATGACGCCGCCTTGGATAACCGTGTGGACGGTTACTTTGGCATGGTCATCTTCGACTACACGACCGACTGGAACAGGCGGTACGGCCCTAACCTCATCCGCGTGCGCTCCTACCAGCAATTTTCTGGTCAGAGGCCTTTCCATATGGGTGGCGATCCCACCAATGACACCGAACGCTACCAACTGATGAGCCGGAACCAGATCGACCCGAACGCACGGCCCACCCAGGAAAACGACTATCGCTTCCTGATCACCGCCGGACCGTGGCACGAGGTTCCGCCTGGCTTCACGGTCACCTTACGGGTGGCCATGGTGATGGGGCACGGCCTACAGGATCTCATCCAGAACTGCATGAAGGCCGGCAAGGCGGCATACGGACGGTGGTATGATCTGGATCACCAACATTCAACGGGGGTGGCAGGCCGTGAGACCAAGGTGTGTCTGGATGAATTTCCCCTGCAGCCCAATGGCTTCAGCGTCCTCCACAAGATGTCCGCCTCCTTCTTCGACAAGTCATGCCTCCCACCCTTGGAGGAGCTGGGGCTGTCAGTGCCGCTCATCGCCATGACCGATTTGTTCTACGACGAGAACATGCGGCGGTGTATCTACGTGAATGCAGACAATTGCATCGAGTGCGAACGCAGGACCGGCGGCGTCTGTGACGAGGACCATCGCAACGCACTGCTCAGTGGCTGCAATCGTGCGTATTGGGGTACCTGGCTCGGTTGCACCGCCTACGGCGGCAAAGAGACCCACGTGCCCTGGTTCTACTTGGGGGTTTTAGCTCCGCCACCACCGGGAATGCGCTTGTGGCCGCAAAGCCACAAAATACATGTGTTCTGGGACGATCGCAGCGAGCACGCGAAGGACGAATTGACCGACACGGTCGACTTCGAGTCCTACCGAATTTATCGCGCCGCCAACTGGGACCGGCCCCTGGGTACCTCCATAGACCATGGTCCCCCCAGTAACCTCTGGGAAATGATCGTCGAGTACGACAAGGTCGATTACTACATCTACGAAAGAGTGGTCCCAGGGCATGTGGACCGGGACACCTTGGCGCTGGGCGCCAATACCGGCTTCGACGCTGTCATTTACCGGCCGATCTGTCTGGACGACCCGCTCTACGCGGGTCTGGCGGAGGCCATGCAGGCCTTCGTCCATCGGGACAGCCTGGGCGCACACCCGCAACTCCCCCCCCTGCGGGACCACGCCGGAGGCGTCGTTCCCGGCCTCGAGGAACTCGTGAGGTGGGAAAGCTACCCAGCCGTTCTGGACACCTTCTTCATGGTGGCCAGCCGGATCTCCGACCCTGCCCACGGCATCGTTGGCAAGCGCAGCGTGAGGTTCTACGAATACGTCGACCAGACACTGCTGAACGGATTCCTCTACTTTTATTCCGTCGTGGCCACTGACCATGAACTGGACGACCAGGGACGCATCGTCGGCTACGGCCAGGAGGGAGATCCCCGTTCCTCCTTCGCCAGCGCGGTGCCCGGCAGTGTAGCGCAGACGCCCGCAGAACGGCATCGAAACGGGGTGAACATCTACGTCTATCCCAACCCTGCCACAAGCGAATCGTTGAGCGAGTTTCAGCAGATGGAACCCAATCCGGACGATCCCACCGGCGTACGGGTCCGGTTCGCCAATTTGCCACAGGCCCACAACCACATCAAGATCTTCACTCTGGACGGAGACTTCGTGGCGGATTTGGACCACGACGGCACGACTGGATACGGCGAGCTGAGCTGGAACCTGGTCTCCCGGAACGGACAGCAAGTCGTCAGCGGCGTCTACCTCTACTCCGTCCAGTCTGACGACGACCGGTTCGACGACTTCGTCGGCAAGTTCGTGGTGATCCGATGACAGTCCCGGCAAGATGAATCGGCCGCCCTTCAAATGGGCGGATATTTGTGTTAAGATAGGCCATCCACGCCAACCACAGGAGTACCGGCCATGGCCAGATATCACCTCGTATGCGTATTCTGCTGCTGCCTGACCCTTTTGGCCGGAAGTGTTTTGCCGGCCGCCGCCGAGCGCGAGACCACCTGGGTCGACACCTTCGACCGCGAGTTCATCAACTGGGCCACGACCCACGAGGAGAATTTTCAGTTTCCCCCGGCCGACCTCTACGAACAGATCAACTGCCACATCGAGATCAGCTGCCCTGTATCCCCCGGCGATTGCGACCCCTGGGACCGCTTCGGCAACCTGCGGTTGCGCCACTTCGAGAACGACTCGACCTACGTCGACTACGAGATCGCGCGCTTCATAACTCCCTACGACATCACATACGGTAGCGGTCCAGGCAGTTGCTCCTGGGTCGTCGAGGTGACCGACTACCAGTTCCTGCTGCACGACGAGGTAACCTTGTTGCTGTACGTGGAGTCCTGGATCGGCGGTGACCGGGGCTGGCTCTTGACCATAAACTTCGAGATGATCCACGGCACGCCCGAGCGCGAACCGTTCGCGATCCAACGACTGTGGCAGTCGGGCTTCCTGGTCTACGGCGATCCAGACAACCCGCCGGAAGGCCACCTGTCGCCACTCAGCGTGGCAATACCGGAACAGGCAACCTGGGTCAAGTTCCGGGCCTTCTCCACCGGGCACGGCTTTCTGAACACAGACAATGCAGCCGAATTCTCCTACAAGTGGCAGGGGCTCAGCGTCGACGAAAATTACACCGAGCACTTCCTCTGGCGATCCGACTGCGAGTACAATCGCTGCAGCCCCCAGCTCGGCACCTGGGAGTACGATCGCGCCGGCTGGTGCCCCGGCGACAAGGCCGAGGCCTGGGACGTAGACGTCACGGACTGGGTAACACCTGGCGTGGCGTCCTTGTTCACCTTCTTCCTGCAACCCTACGAGAACTGGTGTCGGCCCAACAATCCCGAATGTGTGGATACCCCTTCGTGCGAGTGCCCCGGACACGCATATTACAAGTACGAAGGGCAGGTGGTTTATTACCGTGTACCCACTACTACCGCCGTCGGGGAGGGCGGCGCGGTCCAGGCCAAGCTGCACCTGGCAGGCAACTACCCGAATCCTTTCAACCCCCGGACGACCATTCAGTATCACCTGGCCGAACCGGGTGAGGTGACCATTTCCGTCTACAACGCAGAGGGCGCATTAGTCCGAACCCTGCACCAGGTTCACGGTGAAAGCGGCACGTTTGCCTGGACCTGGGACGGTCGCGATCGGGCCGACAACCTCATGCCCGCCGGTGTGTACCTCTATGAGGTGCGTTACGGACAGGAGCAGGTCTCGGCCAAGATGCTGATGCTGAAATAGCCCAACCTGGCTGTGGAGTGATTGCCAAGGGGGGGTAGAGTTCACGCACCCGTCTCGATCCGGGTCACCGGCCGTGGTATCGCCCCTGTCCCTCCGCGTAGTAAGTCTCCCCACGGTATGTTATTTTTTGAATCTTACCTGCCCTTTCGAGCTGCCGGAGGGTCGACTCGACCGCATCTGACGACAGGGATGCGAGCGTCTCCTGCACCTGCTGTCGCCGCAGCGGATGGCGCCGGACAATGGCCAAGAGAGCGGCCACGGGATCTTTCCCGCCGGACGCCCCGAACGTTCCCGACTCTGGCTGGTCGATGAACACAGCCTCTCCTAGAATGGCGCGGGCACGGACGAGCCCTTCGGCATCAGGCGGTTCTGCCCAACCTTCTGCCGGGGGTCTGATTGGAAAATTCACGAAGACCCTGTCGGGTTCGATCTGCTCCAACGCGCGACGGATGCCGAGCAACGCCCCCTCGCCGTCGTTCACCCCCCGGACCAGCATGACCTCTACCCAGATCAACCCATCGAACATGCGCCGAAACTGGATCATGCCTGTGACGACGTCTGCAATCCGGAGCATCCCGTGAGGTCGGTTTATCTGCCGGAATGTCCTCACGTCGGCCGCGTCCAGGGACGGCATGACCACGTCCGTCTGTACTAGATCGCGGCGTACGTCGTCCCGGTGCAGGAGGCTGCCGTTGGTGATGACCGCCACCGGCAACTCGGTCGTCTTCTTGACCACCTGGATCAGAGAGCCGAGGCTGCGGCAAAGAGTCGGTTCCCCCTCGCCAACGAAGGTCACGTAATCCGCATCGTCCGCGTGGCTGGCCAGCACACTGCGGATCTCCTGTGCAATTTCGCCCGGGGCAAAGAAATCACGTCGGACGATAGTTTGTTGGGATGTCCTGCCGAGCTGGCAGTAGACACAATCGTAGGTACAGGTTTTCAGGGGAATCGGGCTGATCCCCAGCGAACGCCCCAGCCGGCGCGACGGCACGGGGCCGTACACGAAACGGCAGGCCATCTCACCCTCCAAAGTAGGCCTCCAGGCGATCGAAGGCCTTGTCTACCGTCTCCTCCGGAACGCAGAACGACATCCTGAGGTGAGCTTCCCCGGTTGGGCCGAAAGCAACACCCGGTGTGGTGGACACCCGGGCCTCACGGAGCAAGCGCTTGCAGAAAGAGAGGGAATCCTGACCCTCAGCCACGAGGATGCGCGGGAACATCAAGTACGCGCCGCCCGGCTTCTGATAGGCGAAGACCGAGGACATCCTGTCCAGCCGCTCACACATCAGGTTCCTGGCGGCGAGGTAGTGGTCCCGGAATTCCGCTACGCAATCTTGCGGCCCCGCGAGGGCGGCGAGGGCGGCGTACTGGGACACTGTGGGCGCACAGATGGCCAACGGTATGTGGGCCTTCGTGATCTGCTTCACCCACTCTTCACGGGCATGCAAGTATCCGATCCGCCAGCCAGTCATGGCGTAGGTCTTGGTGAACGTGAAACAGCTGATCGTCCTTTCACTCATCCCGGGCAGAGAGGCAATGCTGAAATGTGTGTTGCCATCGAAAACGAAATACTCGTAGGCCTCGTCCGTGATGACCGCCAGGTCGTTGTCCCGTGCGAGGGCGGCTAGCCCGCGCAGTTGTTCCTCGTCGAACACGGTGCCGGTCGGGTTACTGGGAGAGCAATAGAGAATGGCTTTCGTCCGGGGCGTTATGGCCTTCGCGATAGCGTCGATATCCAGGTTGAACTGTTCTTCCTCGATACAGGGCACCAGCACTGGCCGGCCCGATGCCATAAGCACCTGGCGGATGTGCGTGGAGTAGGTCGGACTGGGCAGGATGATCTCGTCGCCGGGATCGACCACGGCCATGATGGCTGCGGCCAACCCTTCGATGGCACCTACCGTCACGATGATCTGTTCGGCATTGGCGTCGATCCGGTTGTCCCTCTGCAGTTTTTTGACGATTTCCTCCCGCAACACCGGCAAACCGGAAGTCGGAGAGTAGCCGCCGACGAGACCGTCCGTGATGGCCCGGACAGCTCTTGCCTTGATGTACTCGGGAGTGTCCGCGGTCGGCTTCGCCCAGGAGAGAAATGCGACGTCTTCCACCTCCTGGGAGAGTCTGGTCATCTCATGGATGGCCGATTTGCCGATGCCGGCCACCCGCTGGGAAATCAGGTTATCTCTTGCCATGACCAGTTTCCTTTCTCCGACAATCCCTACCACCCACTCACCTGGGGACAGCCGATGAATGCGAAGTGGGCAGGATCCAGGGCGCATACCAGAACTTCCTCGCCCCAGCGGACCTGATCGCGAAAGACGATGCCGAAGTTACGAGCCATCTTTGCGGCTGCGTCCAGATGCGCGGCCACCTCCGCATCGAGTATATTCCCTGTAAAGACGGCCTGTACCAGCAGGAATCGCGAGGTTGGGCAATCGAGGTGGACGACGAACAGTTCGGCCAAACCGGCACCGGCGACAAACCGCACCACTTGCGGCAAGTCCGGAGCACTCTGGCGGGTCAACGGGTAGCTGGCCAGAACCTGCAGCGGGACTCCCCGTGCCCGAGCGCGCCGGGGGCGTTTCTTCCGGCGACGAAGCCAATCCAGAAGGGGCATGGTCGTCATCCCGGGAAATCAGCTTGCGAACCGGTCCCAACATTTGAGTGAAGCCAAGGCGAATAATCCGGCCTAGGAGCCTGTCGGAAAACCCCGGTTTTCTGAACATGACTCCCCGGTAGTGCTT
>CBDURX010000088.1:0-7118 GCA_965369485.1 uncultured bacterium
GCGATTGGTGACTCTGCGCTGTTGAGATAATGCCCGCCAGGTATTCGCTTCACAGGATTCAGAACTGCTCCTCGGACATGACCCCGCGCAGCTTTGCGAGAGCCATCTCCTTGACTTGCCGGATCCGTTCCCGGGTCAGCCCCATGACCTCGCCGATTTCCTGCAAGGTCTGCGCCTCTTCGTAGCCCAGCCCGAAGTAGCGCTTGACGACCGCGGCTTGTCGTTCGGTCAAATTGCCGAGGCTGCGTTCGATGTCGTTGCGCAAGCTGTCCACGAGTACGCATTTCTCAGGCGAGACCTGGTCTTTCGCCTCGAGCGTCTCCACCAGGGGGAGCTGGTCGCCCTCCCGGCCGTCGTCGTTGATCGTGAGCATGGCCTGGTTCACCTGCAGAAGGCGGTTGATAACCACGAGGGACTGATCCAGTCTCTCGGCGATCTGCTCGGGTGCGGGATACAGGACACCTTCCTGCTGCAATTCCCTCTCAACTTTCTTGACCTTGCCCAGCAACATGTTCTGGCTCTGTGGCAGGCGAACCGTCCGCGCCTTTTCCTTCAAGGCCTGGGTGACGCCCTGACGGACCCACCAGACCGCATAGGAGATGAAGCGGAAGCCGCGCTCCGCGTCGAAGCGTTCGGCGGCTTTCAGCAGCCCGATGTTCCCCTCGTTGATCAGGTCGGACAGCATCAGCCCCCGGTTCACATACTTCTTGGCCACCGACACCACGAAACGCAAGTTGGACAGGACGAGGAGTTGCAAGGCCTCCTGGTCCCCCTGCTTAATCCTGCGCGCCAGGGCGACCTCCTCATCCCGGCTCAGCAACGGATATTTGTCGATCTCCCGGAAGTATGAATCCAGGCATCGCTCGAAGGTCGGCGGTAAAAGATACTGCGCGTCACTCATCTCGGACCCTCCCCGATTTAACGGCTTCAGCCGTCGTAATCTTTCTCCAATGGGCAACAGCGAAGGTGACTGGCGGCCTTGAACGATGTCTTGGTTTGTAGAGTTCCAGAATCAATGTCGATTAATTAATAAAATTCGAAAATACTTGTAATTTGAGGGGGGGCAAAATAGCATAACTTGTTAATAAAGTACAAGTTGACGTTGTATTAAACTAAGTCGACTGGAGATAAGCTGGATAATTACAAATAATCAACAAAGTGTAGAATTCCAAAATATAGCTTTTCACCGCACGTATCCCAGGGACTTGAGCTTCTGGATCTCCTGCTCGGTGAGCTCGGTTGTGATACTCTCCTGGTTGTACTTGAAGCAACTCTCCTCGAATTGGATGAGCCGCCCCCGCAGTTCCTCGACGAGGGCATCGTGTTCCCCCGCCAGGTCGTTCAGTTCCGCCGCATCCTCGTTGAGATCGTATAGTTCTTCGACATCCGGCAGCGTCACGATGTACTTGAAGCCGTCCCGTATGACCGCCTTGTGGATGCGGCCGCCGAACCACGGCGGGCTGCGCAGGTCAGCGAAGAACGTCCTGTCCTCGGTCGGTTTCCCCTCGCCGTGCAGGTTGGGCAACAAGCTCACTCCAGCATCCTGTGGATCCGCAGGGAGTCCCGCATAGTCCCGCAGGGTGGGCAACACGTCCAGGGTGGAGACTGGCTGCGCGTGACGTCCGGTCGCCAGGCTGTCAGCGGAAGAGTAGAAGAAGAGCGGCACGTCGAGGACCTCGGCGTATAGGTTCCGTCCGTGATCCCAGCCGCCGTGGTCTTGGAACTCCTCGCCATGATCGGAGGTCACCACCAGCAGTGTGTTTTGATCCCAGCCGAACAGCTCGAACATCTCCTTGATCTTCAGATCGAGGTAGCTGATCTCGCTGTCATAAGCCGCGATGGTGTCGAGCCGTTCGCCCTCCTGCGCCTCGTACCACGGTTCCTGCTTGTGATATGGCCGGTGTGGATCCATGTAGTGGATGTAGATGAAGTACGGAGCGCTGGTCTCGATCTCTGCGATCCGTTCCTGCAGCTTGGCGTTGATCACCTCGGCTCCCTGGTAATCGTAGTTCCAGAAGCGGTCGAAACCCTGTTCAAAGCCCTCCTCTCGACAGATGTTGATGTTGTCGGTGACGGCGTAGGTGCTGTACCCGGCCTCCTGCAAGACCTCGGCAACGGTCGTGACCTCCTCGGGGATCCGATTCAAGGTGATGGTGGGGTCTATCCTCCGGATGGATGCCACCATGCGGAATCCCGTCAGCACGCCGTGCTGAAGGGGATTCAGGGAGGTCACGATGGATGCCGTAGCAGGAGCCGTCCAGGAAGAGGTCGAATGCACGCGCTCGAACACGACCCCTCCCTCGGCGAGACTCGACAGGAACGGCGCTGTGTCCCGGTCGTAACCGTAGAACGGCAAATGATCCGGGCGCAGGGTGTCGATCACGATGAGGACGATGTTGGGGCGAACCTCCTGCTGGTTGTCGCAGGACGACGCGCCGAGCACGGCAGCCGCCAGAGCGACGCTGGTCACGACTCGAGAGATTCGCTTCATTCTTGCCCTCCCACCTTTCTTGTCCTTCCCACCCCTGCGAGGAGCGGTTCTGTTCCCTCATGCCTGCAAGTTTAATCTCTCAGGTGAGGATTTCACAAGTCCCGTCGCCCCGGCGGGTGTCCTAACCCGCATTAAGTTGGGTGGGGAACGTAAGATCTGCCCCTGGGGCCGCACTCAAGAGGGAGATAGATAGATCCCTTTTAACCCAGAGGAGCCGCACAATGAATGCATTCCCGGTCCACACAGCCGATACAGCCCCGGCCGACGCCAAGACAGCCCTGAAGCAAGTGAACGAGGCCTTTGGTTTCATACCCAACGTCATGGGTGTCATGGCGGCATCACCGGCTCTGCTGAAGGGGTATCTGTCCCTCACCAGCCTGTTCGACCAGACGTCCTTCTCGCCCACGGAACGCCAGGTGGTGATCCTGAGCATCAGCCACGAGAACGGGTGCCACTACTGCATGGCGGCCCATACCGTGGTCGCGGAGATGAGCGGGGTGCCGTCCGAAGTCGTCGAGGCCTTGCGCAACGACACCCTCATTGCCGACACCAAGCTGGAAGCGCTGCGCCGTTTCACTCGCGCCCTGGTCCGCAGCCGTGGCTGGCCCACCGCTGCGGAGGCGCAGGCGTTCCTTGATGCCGGCTACAGCGAGACCAACATCCTGGAGGTCGTCCTGGGTGTAGGGATGAAGACGCTGTCCAACTACACCAACCACCTGGCCCAGACAGACTTGGACGAGGCGTTCGCGCCCAAGGCATGGCAGGCAGTAGGTTGAAAGGAGACTCGGCGGTCGCCGAGTTGATTCAGCAGGAGTACTTCTCGCGGAACTCGACCACGATCTGCAGGAGGTCCTCGGGCAACCGCTCCAGGACCTCCCGTACCATTTCCTCCGGGATCTCCCCGTAGTAGGCTTGGGCGATGCTGCCGGCGATGCAGGCCTGCGTGTCACTGTCTCCGCCGAGAGAGACGGCCAGCCGGATGGCATGCTCGAGGTCCGTGCTTTCCAGGAAGGCGATGATGGCCTCGGGGACCGAGCCCTGGCAGGAGATGTCGAAGTCGTAATCGGGTCGGATCTCGTCCAGCGGTCGGTCCAGATCGTAGCCGAACTGCGTTGAAATCTCCTCCTTGATGTCTGCCTTGCTGGCCCCCTGACGCGCCAGGTATACCGCCAGTGCCGTGGCTTGGGCCCCTTTGATCCCGTGGGCGTGGTTGTGGCTACACTCCGCGCTGCGCTTGGCCTCGTCCACCACCTTGGTTTCGGTGCCGAAGGCGAAACCCACCGGACCGACCCGCATGGCCGAGCCGTTGCCCCAGCTGTCGTACGGGGCGGAATCGTCCTTGGCGAGCCAAGCGGTGAAGTGCATGCCGTAACCGGCCATGGGATACAAGCGACCGAATATCTTGTACGCCGCCGCGTAATCCCCGTCGGACAGGATGGCGAAGGCCGTCGCCACGGTCAGCACCGTATCGTCCGTGAAGCGAGAATCGGCACTGAACAGGGGAAATTCCGTGGTCTTGATCGGCTCACCTTTGAAGGCGGAACCGATCATGTCTCCAGCAATGGCTCCAAGCATGAATGCATCCCTCGCGCTTGCCGCGGCTGTAACGGCCACGGTAGGTCAACAGAAGGCCTTGGTAGATCACCAGGCGACGGCAGATCACCAGGCCTCATAGATCAATACCGGGCCAATGTGTCCTGATAGGTTTGCCGATCATCTTCCGAGAAACAGACGAAGCACACCTGCCGGGTGGTGGGCGCCTCCTCGAGACAGTCGTGCACAGTCTCGATGGCGATCCGGCACGCCTCAGCCATGGGGTAGCCGTACACGCCCGTACTTATGCAGGGGAAGGAGATCGTCTCGATATCGTTTTCGGCGGCCAGCCGTAAGCTCTCCCGGTAACAGGAGGCCAGGAACTTCGCCTCGTCATGGCCACCCCCGCGCCAGACCGGTCCCACGGTGTGGATGATCCGCCGGCACGGCAGGTCGTAACCGCCGGTGATGCGCGCCTCGCCCGTGGGACAGCCGCCGATGGTGCGGCACTCCGCCAGCAGCCCGGACCCGGCAGCCCTGTGGATCGCGCCGTCCACGCCGCCGCCCCCCAGCAGAGACTCGTTGGCGGCGTTGACGATGGCGTCACTCTCCTGCCGGGTGATGTCGCCCTGGACGGCGGTCACCTTGTCCAGCCAGGATGTCGCCATGGCCTCTCCTTCCCTTCTCCGATCGCCGTGTATTATACCCCTTGCCCGGAGAGGGACCTATCCTGAATTCCCTGGCCGCGCCACCGTGCAGCCCGCTTCGTACACAGAAACCTAGTTCGGGCGTACGGCGTAGTACCTGCACGGCACTGTTTCTGCACGGCGTCGCCGGGCGAGACGGGAGGTCGATACGATGAGCGATTTCCAGGTCATGGCCACTGCGGCCAGGAATGCCATGATCCACGTGCTGGGCTTAGCCCCAGCAGACAATGTCCTGCTGGTCACGGACAAGCAGACCAGTACGGTTGCGCGAGCGTTCCACTCGGCCGCGAGCACGCACGGCTGCCCGGTGGAGATCTACCTCCTGCCCGAGGCGGAGCGTCCCCTGGAAAACGTACCGACCGCTCTCGGAGAGTTGCTGGAGGGCACGAACGTCGTCCTCAACCTGTTCGAGGCCCGCCCTGCGGAGGTCCCTTTCCGCATTGAATGGACCCTGGAGATCGAAGCCACCAAGCGGATCATCCTCGGCCACAGCCCCGGCATCACCCCGTCCATGCTGACCGAGGGACCCTTGAACGTCGACTACGACACTATGGCAGACCTTGCCGCGCGGTTGATCCAGGGCTTCGCGAAGGCCCGGACCGTCCACATCACGACTCCCGCCGGCACCGACCTCGTCCTCGACATCACCGACCGTCCCTTCGTCTCGGACGTGAAGGCGACCATCGAGCAGGGCAGCAACCTTCCTTGCGGTGAAATCTACTGCGCGCCCGTGGAGACGGGCGCAAATGGCGTGCTGGTCATCGACGGCTCCTTCGCCGACACCGGTCCTCCGCCCACACCCGTGCGGTTCACCCTCGAGGACGGCGAGATCAAGGATCTGGTTTGCGACGACGCGCAGATCCAGGCCAAGGTCAAAGAGTTGACCGGCGGTGACGATGAGGCTCGCGTGATCGGCGAGCTCGGCATCGGCATCAATCCCGGCGCCTCACAGGTGGGCAACATGCTCCAGGACGAGAAGGCTTACAAGACTGCCCACATCGCCTTCGGCTACAACGCCGATTTCCCGGGCGGACGAAACCGCTCCCGCGTGCACTTCGATTTCTTGTTCCAGCGCCCGACCTTCTTGGTGACTTACGGAGACGGCTCTACACGGATGCTCATGGAGAAGGGCGAGTTCCTGGTTTGAGATCTAGTTTGATATCCGCTTTGAGATCCGGTGCAAGCCCGGTCGGGGTTACCACCCTCATTCTTTCCGCTTGGCAATTTCGCCTCGTGCCGTGCTATTTTATCGCCGTCGGGAACCGTATCATGCAAGGAAGAGGGCTCGGCTCCGGAAATTATCCGGTTCAGGACCTGAACAGAAAGGACCCACACATGAAGCTCCGCAAAGCCCATCTGGTGCTCGCAACTCTCTGCTTGCTGGCCTGCAGCGCCAGCGTACCGGCCCAGGCTGGCCTGATCGGCTTCGGTGGTTTGAACTTGCCCACGGGATCCTTCAACGACGACGGCAAGACGGGCTGGGGGCTGGGGGCTGGCTACGATTTTCCCCTGGTGCCGTTGACCGCCATCGGCGTGGCGGGAGCATACAACACCTTTGGTCTGGAGCATGCCGACGGCAACTTTAACGCCTTTCAGCTGATGGCCACCGGCCGGTTGACCATCCCGGGGGGGATCTTCGGTCAGCTGGGCTTGGGGTTCGCCAGCTGGAAGTTGAGCATCGAGGGGCTGGACTCGAGCCGGAGCACGGACTTCACCTGGCAAATCGGTGGCGGCTGGAAGATTGCCTTGATCGAGCTCATGTTGATGTACAACCAGATCAGCACCGATGACAGCTCGTCCAACTGGTTCATGCTCGGCGCGGGGGTCCATTTCTAGCCCGCACTGTTCTGGTGTTTCGCAAAGGAACCCCTCGTGAGTTACCTCTCCCACCTCGAGTGCGGCATGTGCAGCGAGAAGCTGGATGCCGACCGGATCTGGAACCTCTGCCCTCAGTGCCAGAAGCCGCTGCTGGCCCGCTACGATGTGCAAAAGGCGAGGCAGGCTTTCCCGCGCGACAGTCTCGCCGGCCGACCCATGACCTTGTGGCGCTACGCGGAGATGCTGCCCGTCCGTGACCCCAAGTACCGTCTCTGTCTGGGTGAAGGCTGCACTCCCATGGTGCACGCCGCGCGCCTGGGCGAGGCCGTCGGCCACGACCACATCTTCATCAAGGACGAGGGACTGAACCCCACCGGCTCCTTCAAGGCGCGGGGGCTGGGACTGGCGGTCTCTCGTGCGTATGAGCTGGGGGTGAAGGAGGTCTCCATCCCCTCGGCCGGCAACGCGGCGGGCGCCATGAGCGCCTACGCCGCCCTGGCCGGGATGACGGCTCACGTGTTCATGCCGCGAGACGTGCCGCGGCCGTTCATCTCCGAATGCCGCGCCCT
>CBDURX010000089.1:0-7092 GCA_965369485.1 uncultured bacterium
TGGTGCCCTGGCTGGCGGCACACAACCGCAACGCCTTCAGCAACAGATCCACGAGTCGCTGGCTGGTCTCCACGTTGCCGCCCACGATGGAGGGTGCCAGGGTGGGATCGTCTGGAAACGAAGGGTTCAGGATCCCGGTGGGAAGGACGACCCGGACCGGACGTAGCAACCCCTCGTTCAGGGGCAACTCATCCTGTATCAGCAAACGCAGCACGTAGAAGACCACGGAGTGGACGATGGCCGGCGTGGCGTTCAGGTTGCCTTCGTGCAGTGTGGCGGACCCGGTGAAGTCCACGATCGCAGTGTCGCCCGTAATGGTGATCCGGACCGCCAAGGGCGTGCCGTCGTCCAGGAACTCCTGGGCTGTGTACTCCCTGTCGGGGAAGGCGGCCAGCGCCTGGCGCATGCTGCGCTCGGCTCGATCCTTCAGGGCCGCCATGTAATGGGCCACCGTGTCGGAGCCGTGCGCTTCCGCCAGGGCGGCCAATGCCCGCCCTCCCCGGTGACAGGCCGCCACGGCTGCCCGGAGATCGGCAAGGTTGTCGGCCACACTCCGCGTGGGGTATCGGTCCGCCAACAGGACATCCCGGATACTGTCCAGGCGGAATCGACCCGCGTGAACGATCAAGGTGGGTGGGATGACCACGCCCTCTTCGCTCAGCCGCCGCGCGTTCGGCGGCATGGAACCTGGCCGGATGCCGCCGATCTCGGCGTGGTGGGCGCGGGCGGCCGCGTAACCGATCAGCTCACCCTGACCGCCAGGTTCGCTCTGCCCGGTGTAAACGGGGGCCACCACGGTCAGGTCCGGCAGATGGGAGCCGCCGTAGGCGGGATGGTTGGTGACGACCATGTCGCCGGGCGCCAGCGGCAAGGCGTCCCGCACACTCCTGACGCAGAGGCCCAATGATCCCAGGTGGACGGGAATGTGCGGGGCGTTGACCACCAGCTCTCCGGCCGCGTCGAGCAGGGCGCAGGAGAAATCGTGCCGTTCCTTGACGTTGGTCGACACGGCGGTGCGCTCGAGGACGGCGCCCATCTCCCGGGCGATCATTTCCAGGCGGGACGAAAACAGCTCGACCTGCACCGCCTCGGGACGGCCCGGGGACGTCGTAGCTTCCGGTCGTGCGCGGCGGTGTAACAGTAGTGCTCCGTGAGTGTTCAGCCGAGCATGCCACCCCGGCTTCACCACAGTGGCGCTGTAACGGTCGAAGATCAGAGCCGGCCCGTCGCAAGCGGCGCCGGGCGCCAGATCCTCACGATCGTGAACCGGCACCTCTCGCCACCGGCCGTCGCACCAACTCCTCCGACTGCCCGTGGGTTTGGGCTGGTAGGTTGTGTCGGATTGCTCTTCTCCTTGGTCCTGTGGCGGCCGTGACGAGGCGACCACACGCAGAGAGACCAGCTCGGCAAGGCGGTCGGTGGCCTCGTGCCCGTAGACGGCCAGGTAGCGCCGCGCGAAGGCGTCTCGTAACGGCAAGCTGCCGTCCGCTTCCACCTGCAGGGTCGTTTCCTGACCGGCGAACCGCATCTCCGCGATGTGGCGACGAATCACGATGTCCTGTGGGGACACTCCTTCACGCACAAGCTCGCTTCTCGCCTCGTTGGCGAGGTCCGCGAGGATCGCCGGCACCTGGTCCGCCACTTCACTCAACGGCGCCAGCAGTTGCCGCGTGGCGAATCGCTCCATGACAGCGCCGGCCATTCCCCACGCGCTCAACAACCCGGCGTCTGCGGGGACGAGCAAGGCAGCGACCCCGAGCAAGTCCGCCACGGCGCAAGCATGCTGGCCGCCGGCGCCGCCGAAGGTTACCAGGGTGTAGTCGGCCGGGTCGTAACCGCGCCGCGTGGAGATGTGGCGGATGGCGTCGGCCATGCGCTCGTCGGCGATCTGCAGGAAGCCGGCAAGGACGTCCTCGGCCGCAGGAGAATCGCCGGTCTGTTCCCGCAACGTGGCGAGCAGAACATCCAGGGCGCGACGGGCGGGCTCGGAACTCACGGGAATGCCGAACCGCTCCGGATCGAGACGCCCTAGCAGCAGGTTGACGTCGGTCAGGGTCAGCGGTCCGCCGGCGCCGTAGCAGGCCGGACCGGGGTCGGCGCCCGCGCTTTGCGGCCCCACTGTCAGGCCGTCACGGTCGCAGCGGCAGATCGACCCGCCGCCGGCCGCCACGGTTTCGATGGCCAGGGCTGGAGCGAAGAGGCAGGCGTCACCCACACGATGTTCGAAAACGTAGTCGTAGTCACCGTCGTAGCGGGCCACGTCCGTGCTGGTGCCGCCCATGTCGAAGCTCAACACGCGGTCGAAGCCTGCCCGTGTGGCGGCTCGGGCCGCACCCACCACGCCACCCGCGGGTCCGCTGAGCAACAGATCCTTTGGCCTGGCCGTGCCCACCCCGACCAGGCCGCCCGCGCTGGTCATGGTCAGGAGTCTGCCGTCGTGCAGACTCCGGCCGATTCCTGACAGGTAGTCGGACACGACCGGGGCCAGGTAGGCGTCGACCACAGCCGTGGTGGCTCGGGGTAAGATACGGATGGTATGGGCCAGGTCGGACGAGCAGGAGACATGGGCGAAACCGGCCCGGCGCAGGTGGGCGGCAACAACCTGTTCATGCCTCGGGTGCCGGTCGCTGTGCAACAAGGCGACCGCGGCGCTGACGGCACCGTCCGCCAGCAGCTTCGCGATCGGCGCGTCCAGCTCGTTCAGCGCCGGGGCGGCTAGTGTCTCACCATCCGCGGTGATACGCTCCTCGACCTCGACTGTCGCGACCGTGAGCAAAGGTGGCTTGACCACTCGCAGGGCGAAGAGATGGGGCCGTTGCTGATTGCCGATCTCCAGGAGATCCTGGAAACCTCGCGTGACGAAGAGAACTGTCGGCGCCCCGGACCGTGTCAGCAAGGCGTTGGTCGCCAGGGTTGTGCCGAGCCGCATGGTCACCGGTGGCAGCGGTTCGCCGACCGGAGTGCCCGTCAGCAGGCGAGCCGCCAGGAGTGGCGCCATCTCTCCTGTCCTCACTTCGAAGACGGTCCCCGCCGGCGTCTCCACGCCGGGATCGGCGTCCAGCTCCAGCTGTCCGCGCCGCGGTTGGTAGCTAACGACCGCGACCGGTTTGGCTCCGTCCATCATGAAGTGGCAACTTCCGCCCCGGAGCACGTCGACGTCCGCCCGCCAGGAGACGGCAATCTCGAACTTCCGGGAAGTCAAACGCTTGCCGACCGTGTCGCGGAGCGCTCCGCTGGAGAGGACCTTGACACGGGACAGCTTTCCCTGGGGAGAGACGGCGAGGGCGTCGGTGAACGTACCACCCGTGTCCACGTACATCTGCCAGATTGGATTCACGTTGAGGACCTCGCCTCCCGACGGCTCGCGGTTCCGGTGCTGGAAACAAACCCGATTTTACCTCACACAACGTTGCGCGGGAAGCCGGGGTGTTGGTAAGATGGGTAGGCAGGGAGTATGCTCTACCGAGATGGGAGAGAGACAGATGGCTATCGATACGAGACCCGGCGACGAGGATGTCGATGTATTCGGCATGACCCACGTCGGCAAAGTACGCAAGCACAACGAGGATCAGTTTCTCATCTGCTCCTTGTACAAGCAGATCGAGATCCACCAGACCAGCCTGCCCAACCGGGACCAGATTCCGCTCAAGGGCGAGAGGCTGGCCTTCCTGGCCCTGGTCGCCGACGGCGTGGGCGGGCACTCGGCCGGCGAGGAAGCCAGCCGCATGGCGCTGGAGTCCGTGGCCCGCTACGTCAATCACAGCCTGGAGTGTTACTACACGGGTGACCCCGCCCAGGAAAGCGAGTTCCTCGAGCAACTCTACAAGTCAGTGATACAGTGCCACACCATCATTCTCAAGGAGGCGGACAAGCACCCCGAGCGGCACGGTATGGCCACAACGCTCACGCTGCTGATGGCGATCTGGCCTCGCGCCTTCATCGTCCAGGTCGGAGACAGCCGCTGCTACCGTCTGCGGCGCGGCGACCTGATTCAGATCACCAGGGATCAGACGGTGGCGCAGGACATGATCGATCGCGGTATGCTCTCGCAGGATAAGGCGGACGTCTCCCGGTGGAGCCACGTCCTCTCCAGCGCCATCGGAGGTGCGCAGGCGCGGCCGGCCATCAACATCATCGATCTGGAGTGGAACGATGTTCTGCTCCTTTGCAGCGACGGTTTGACCAGCTTCGTTTCCAACGACCAGATCCGTGCCAGGCTCGTCCATATGAAATCGGCGCGGGGCGCTTGCAAGAACCTGGTCACGGACGCCCTCGAGGCCGGCGGCGGGGACAACATCACCGTCGTCGTGGGCAGCCCGCGACGGAAATGACCGGGAGGATCGTCATTCAGGGAAGAGAAATCCGCCAACCGGTTCTGTGCTCCACGCTGTCGTTTGCACTGCCGGCCGCACTTCTGGCCCTGACCCTGCTCTGCAGTGCTGCTGTCGCACCTGCTGCGGTCAAGTCACAGTCTCACGCCGCCATTCTGCTCTATCACCATTTCGGTAGCGACACGCCGCCCGCCACCACCGTGTCGGTCGAGCTGTTCGCACAACATTTGCTGTACCTGGCGGAGCAAGATTTCACGGTGCTGTCCCTCCAGAACATCGTCTCGCATTTACAGGAAGACGAGGCATTGCCATCGCGCTGCGTGGCCATCACCGTGGACGATGCGTTCCTTTCCGTTTACGCGGAAGCTTATCCACGCCTGCAGGCGAGAAGTTGGCCCCTGACGGTTTTCGTGTCCACTGAGGCGGTCGATCGTGGGTACCGAGGGTATCTGTCCTGGGACCAGATGCGTGAGATGGCGGCGCATGGCGTGTCCTTCGCTCCCCACAGTCACACCCACGGACACCTCGTCTGGCGCGAACAGGACGAGAGTGAGGGGCAATGGGAGGCGCGGGTCAGGAAGGACATCCTGACCTCCCAGCGCCGCTTGCAGGAGGAGCTGGGCGCGGTGCCGGCCCTGTTCGCCTATCCCTACGGGGAGTACAACGTTCGCTTACGAGAAATCGTACTGGATCTGGGTCTGGTGGGCTTTGGTCAGCAGTCCGGCCCCGTCTGGAGTGGCAGCGACTTCGGCGTCCTGCCCCGCTTTCCCATGGCGAGTGGTTTCGCGAAGATGAGCGAGTTTCGCGTCAAGGTGAACAGCCTGCCGCTGCCGGTCCTGCGCGTCGAGCCGGTCGAGCCACTCCTTACCGTCGATGAAAAGCAGCCCATCTTGAAGCTGTGGCTGGCGCCAGGGGACTACCAGATCGAGCAACTGGCCTGCTACGCCAGCGGCCTGGGTCGCATACCGATGCGCTGGATCGACAGGGATAATGGCATTCTCGCCATACGTGCGGACATGTCGCTGCCGCTGGGCCGCAGCCGCTACAACATCACCGCGCCCGACCTCAGCGGCAGGCGTTACTACTGGTACAGCCATCTCTGGATCAGAGGGAGAACGGAGGATTGATGGGCAAGTCCCGACATGACCATTGCCTGGGCATGAGTCTGTGCACACTGCTGTCATTATTGGTCTCGGTCTCGTTCCTTTCTTGCGCTAAGACTCCGGTCACCAGGGAGATCGAGATCTATCACGCCGCGCAGTTCGAGGCCGTGCTCGACTCCCTCGGTCTTTCCATGGCGGACTGGCAGGCCGGCATCCGTGAGGTTCCCCGCGCTTTCCTGATCGGTGTCCCTCATCGCTGGAGTGAGATCGCAGTCACGGAGGTCGATGTCGTTGGGAAGAAGCGGATCTTCTACCGGGCCTTGCTGCCGCTGGTCCTGCGCGCCCAGGAGATCATCACCGAGGAGAGGTCGCGGGTCGTGGAGCTTGCGGAACGGGTGCGTAGGGGCAAAGAGCTGAGTGACGCGGATCGCGAGTGGCTGATGGCAACGGTTCGCCGGTACGGTCTCCGGAAGGATCTTGCCGGGGAGTCGACAGAAGCTGACCTGCAGCAACTACTCGCAATGGTAGACATCGTCCCTGCTTCCCTGGCTCTGGCCCAGGCGGCTTACGAGAGCGGCTACGGCACCTCGCGTTTCGCCGGCCTCGGCAACGCCCTCTACGGCCAGTGGGCGTGGGGAGAGGGTATGCGGCCGGAAGGCCAGCGCGCCGCCAAGGGCGATCACCGCATCGCAGCCTTCGCGAACCCTCTGGAATCCACCCTCGCCTACATGCATAACCTCCACAGTCATAGTGCCTACGCGGAATTCCGCCGACGCCGGGCCGAGCAGCGGGACCGCGGTCATGACCTGGACGGTTACCAGCTGGCGGGCGCCCTGCAAAGTTACTCGGAGCGGGGTGAGGAGTATGTCGAGACTCTCCGCAACATCATGCAGGTCAATGGGCTGAAGCAGACGGACAAGGCCATCTTGCGGGACGAGGAACCGGTCTACCTGGTGCCGATGTCATTGACGGCGAGCAGCGATTGAACCGGACCGGGTTACGGCACCCGCCTTTGTAACACCTTCAAGATCGTCCCCTGGGGTACTCGTTCGTCCGGCTCGAAGCCGTTGAGCAAGGCGAGGCCGTTCAGGTCGATGCCGGCGTCGTCGGGAATGGGGTAGTTTCGTACCTGCTCCCGGAAGGTGGCGCCTCGCTCGGTCATGACGACATGGACGACCACCGGCTGGACCGTCAGCAGCTGCTGGTCCCTGAGAGGAGCGAAGCCGCCTGCGACCTTGGTGAAGTGGGGCCGGTAGTTCGCGAAGTTGCTCTGGTCGGTGAAGCCATGGAAGACATAGACCCGGCCGTCCTTGCCGATGAAGGTCGACAGTATGGCGAGTATGCCGTCCTGGGAGGTTGCCGTGGCGATGACCTCCACGGCGGGGTAGCCGGAGATGCGCTGGGAGCGCCGTGCCTGCTCCGTGAGGCTGTTGTCCTCAACGAAGGCCGTGGCCGCGGCGGTGGGATCGTTGCGGTCGGGAACCAGTTCGAAGAGTATCACGGCCATGCCGTTGGGTTCGGCCATCTGCACGGCGGCGGCCGTGTTGTGTAGTTTCCAGTTCTTGGGCACCGGAAAGCGGAACGCCATGTCCGGATGCACGAATTCTTTCTCATGGAGGAAGCCGTGGCGGGGATTGGGGCCGAAGACGAGGTTCTCC
>CBDURX010000090.1:0-7088 GCA_965369485.1 uncultured bacterium
GGAGCGCGTGAGACAGTCCTGAAGCATTTCACGATGCCGTCCAGCAGTGACACGCTTGCAGCGTCGATCAGTTCACCGGAGGTGGAGCCACTCGCCACCAACGGCCGTCTCGAAATGCACAGCGGCGTGGTACAGAGCTATTTCGAGATCGGCAACCTGGGTATCTCCTACCGGCATGCCGACCGGATCCCCTTGTTCGTGCTGTCTCACTTGCTGGGTGGAAGCATGTCCAGCCGCATCTTTCAGGCCGTGCGGGAGCGTGAGGGGCTGGCCTACACCGTCTACACCTACAACGACATGGGTAGCGACATCGGATTGGTCAGCTGTGCCGGCGCCTGCACACCAGACAAGGCGGCGCGGGTGGAAGAGGTCATCCGCAAAGAATACGAACTCTTGGTTAGCGAGGGGGTCAGCGAGGAGGAGCTGGAGAACAACTGCGCCCAGATCAAGTCCCAGCTCATCTTCTCCCTCGAGGGAGTTCAGAACCAGATGTACCGGATCGCCAAGAACGAGCTCTACTTTGGGCGTTTCATCACCGTGTCCGAACTCGTGGATCAGATCGACTCGGTGGACCAGGATGTCATCGCCCGCTGCGCCCGATCCTACTTCGCATCGGAACAGTTGGTCGTAGCCACGCACGGCCCTGCCGTGGCAGACTGAACAGTTCCGTGGAGATTCACCCACCTGTACTGGTGTACCATCGCATCAGCAGTCGGCCGCTGCTGGCGGGCACCTGGGTCACGCCGGCCTTGCTGGCGGCCCAGCTCGACAGGCTCCTGGTGGCGGGTTGCCGTCCCCTGACCGCAGCGCAGTGGCTGGCCGCCCGCGGCCAGCCCCGCGAGGGGAATTTTCTGGTCACCTTCGACGACGGCACCGAGGATCTCTACCGTCATCGCGACATTCTGCGGGACCGTGGCGTCCCGGCGGTGGTCTTTGTACCCGGCGCGCTTCTCGGTCGCCGCAACCGCTGGGAGTGGGCGTTGCCGACTCGCGTCACCCGGCACCTGGACGCCGCGCAGCTCGCGGAACTGAGCCACGACACTGCGGGGTGGGAGGTGGGTCTGCACTGCGCTACCCACCGCGACCTGACCCGGCTGACCGCGGCGGAACTCGACCGGGAGCTCACGGAGGCACGCAGTGGCCTCTCTGCACTTCTGCGCCAGGAGGTGCGCCTGATTTCCTACCCCTATGGCCGATTGGACGGTCGTGTGGCTTTGGCAGCTCGACGGGCAGGTTTCACAGCTGGCTTCGTGGTCTCCTGGGCGCCGCCGCATTCGCGAGGCTTGCTGGCGGTGGTCCGGCGGCCGGTGTACTGCATCGATTCGGCGGGGGCGGTGCTCGTCAAGGTCACCGATCCGGACGGCCGCTCGCTGCGTGGCTGTTGGGAACTGAGGAAGGAACGGTTCGCCCACGCGGTGGGTCGTTGGACAGCCCAGGTTAAACCCTAGTGCTCTGTCAAACCTCAAATTTAGGGTCAGCGGGCCCACAAGCGGTCATCTGCGACGTTGCACTCGCTTGAATTAGCCACGGCTAGTCCTGCGCTCGCGCGCCTTGCATCTGACCACTCGTGAACCCGCTGACCCTAAATTTGAGATTTGACAGAACACAGCCCGAATTTTTCACGAATGGCCTACTGCGGGTTGGCCCGCGTACGGCCGGCCCAGTGGAGGCAGGAGTAGGCGAGGCCAAGCCAGGTGGCGCCGAGGATCAGCAGCAGCGGCCAGCGTAGCAGGCCCGGGACGGCGCTGGCGGCCACTGACAGGAATATGGCCCGCCTGATCCAGACCACTCCCAGCCGCCGGAATTTCAGAGTGACCCCCAGCAGTGCCACAACACTGACTGCGGATGCCCAGACGATCCCTCCCCAGCAGGCGGTCGGTTCCGCCGCGGTTTCCGGGTGCCCGGTCCCCAGCACGTCGGGCGCGAAACCAACGAACCAAGCCGCACATGCCGCCATCACGCCCCAGGTCGCAGCCGCGCCCAGCGTTGCCGCACGGCTCCAGCGCACCGCGAATGTCGTTTTGCCAGTCGCTGCATCACCCGGCAGATCCAGCAATGTCGTCCAGAGGAAAGCGGCCGCCACCAGTGGGACCAGGACGAGAGTCACGGCGGGGGGAAACGGTGGGGACGCGGAAGCAATCCCGACAAGTGTAACACCGAACCAGGGCGCGATGAGACCGTAGCCCAGCACGTTGACCGCCAGGTCCCAACCCGGGCGGGCTGCCAGACGCGCCGGTGACAGGCTGTAAACTGCACCGAGCAGGAGGGCCAGCAGCGAGGCGTGAATGGCCAACCCTCCGGCGACGAGGGCCAGTGTCGCTGCGGCGACGGCTACGACTCCCGCTGCGCCGTACAATTTTCTCGTGGAGATCCTGCCGTGCCAGAACAGATTTTTTCCGTTGGCGGCGTCACTCGCCCGATCAGCTGCCAGGTTCAGGAGGTGAGACGCCACGAGAGCCATGCTCCAGGCCGCCAACCCCAGCCACACCTGCCAGCCAAGCAGCTCCGGCGACTCAGCGCTGGCGGCCGCCCAGGCCGCACCTGTGGCTGCGCATCCCCAGGCCGGGATCAACAGGTGGGGGCGGGTGGCGGCACTCCAGAGCGCCATGCACGACATTGTTCTCTTGCTGCCGGAAAAAAAGAAATGGACTCGCGTCATGTGGCGAGGCTATATCCTCGCCCGTTCTCGTTCAACTGGTAGGTCCAGCCCAAGTAGAATACAGTACGGTAGGTCGTCGCAGACAGCAGGCCTTGCTTGACCAGCAGTGAGAGATCCATCGGATATTTTCCGTGGCGGTAGCCGAACAGCTCTAGGGCCTGCACCAGGCCGTTACGGATCTGATTCAAGCGCAGACTGCGACCGTGCGGTCTGGTACCGGTTCCGGGGTCGGTCTCCATCGCACCGGCCGTGATGACCGCGGTCGCTATGCCCCAGCGGTCCGTTTCCTGCTCGAGGAGCGGCAGCCACCGTAACACTCCGACTCCCACCACCAGTATCAGTGCGATGATCGTCAGTGTCGCCGAGCGTGGTCCTGTGCTTGCTTTGGGCGCCTCGACAACCGTCTCTTCGGTCAGTGCCGGTTTGCTCTCCTGCGGTAGCAGGATCTTCAAGTAACCGTTCTCGCACATGGCGACCAGGTGTTCCCGCGCGGTGAAAGAGTCGACTTTGGCGTGGGCGAGAATCTGGCCCAGCGGTTCGCCGCTGAGAGCCATGTTGTAGAGGCGCCGGTCGCTCTCATCCAGACCACTGCCCTTCGGGTCCACGGGTCCCGCCTGGAAGGTCACTGCCGGTGAGGGGAAGACCTCCGTGAACCTGTGCTCCTCGTCCAGGCGGCGAGCGGCCTCCATGAGTACGGCTTGCACGTTCAGCTTGATGCGGCCCCGTACGCCCTTGGGTGTTTCACGGGTCGCGGTGAAGTGGTAGCGACCCCGCTTCAGCTTCATGCAGCGGTAGGTCAATTCCAAGGCCACTGCGTTCAGCACCTTCTCCAGCTCTTCGGCGGTCATGATCTCCTCGGACTGCAAGATCTCGGTCAGATCCAGGGACGAGTTCTGCCTCACGAACTCGATGTGGCTCCAGAGCTTCTCTTCGAAGAAGCCGTAAGTGCGGAGGAAACGCTCCAGGGGATCGTCACTCTCGTCGCGGCGGTCGCGGGTGGAGATCAGGATACCCTTGTCGAAAACGAAGACCATCTCGTTCTGGGCTTCCAGGACCAGAAACCCGGTCTTCTGTTGTCCGGCGATGAGCTGGAATATTTCCGCGAGGTTAAAGTCGCTCAGTTGACCTTCGAGAGCCATCTCTAGCCATCCTCGGTTATGCCGGCCTGCGAGCCGTCGACACTCCTGTCCGCTCGAACTCCTGCGAGCTGACGTGGAACCGCTTGGGCAGGCGTTGCCGTAGCTGGGCAGCGTCCAGTAGCGCTATAACGTACATGATCACAATGATGAGGATGCCGGCCAGCAGCGACGGTCCGGTCCAACCCGGCCAGGCAGCGCTGGGTAACGGTAGCCATAAAGGATGAATGGTTTCCTCGGCCAGAATCAGACACGGTAATTCCCAGGCGGCCGACAGGTCGAATGACCAGGCAAAGAGTACGAGGAAAAATCCCGTCGCCAGCATGGATACACGCAGCAGACAACCAAACAAGTACCCCAGCGCCAGGTGGCCAGTTCCCGGCAGCATCCGGCCCAGTTGGCTCAGTCGGTGGACACGGGCTATCCCCTGGGTTCTGCTGCGGTTCTTCAGCAAGGTCGCCATGACCATTTCGGACTTGGAACGTGCCGTCGTCTCCCCGCAACGATGACAAAGCCAGGTCTCATCGTGGACATGGCAGCATTTCCGGCAGATGATCCAGCCGCAGTTGTCGCAATTCCTGGGGTCCTTCTGGTGGCTCCAGCCATAGACCAGACCAAGAGCCAGTACGAGGGTCACGGCCAGCACGATGAACAGTGGCAAGGGAGGGCAGCCCAGCCAGTGCTGCCACGCGGCAATGTGGACCATGGGCTGGTAGAACTCAGCCTCCCAGGCCGTGCTCGCTGCGATCTCCGCGTATGTGGGACCGAGGTAGACAACAGGCGAGAAACCGTTGGCTCGGCCGTCACTGTCATCCCAGAGGGGGGGGGTGAAGCCGAGACTGCGGGCCTGTTTGAGAGCATCTCCACCCTCGGGCAAGAACAGCTTCTTGAAGTATGCCTGGGCCATGTTGTAGGGGATCTCGCCCCGCTTGGGGGCGAACTGCCTGGCGGCTTCATACACCTGGAGGGCTACATCGTAGCGGCCCAGGTAGTAGGTGTTGTTGGCCAGGCCGACCTGGGCGGCGGTGTGGTCGGGATCGCTGGCCAGAATCTCACGGTACAGACCGTTGCTGAGGTCGTAATTACCGCTCCGCGCCATCTGGATGGCGAGGGAGAGTTTGAGACGGATCTGCCGGGCCGGATCTCGGGCCACGGCCAGTCGTTTCTGCAGGGCCCCTCGCAACTGCGCATTGGGGGGCATGTGGGAGGCCTGGACCAGGAGTGTGGTCTCGCTGGCGGGATCGATGGCCGGGACAGCGCGGCGCAACATTGTCCAGTTGGGAAAGAGCAGGAGTGTCATGGCGACCCACACGGCCACGAGGGGCCAGCGGGCCTTGCCGCGGGCCTGGATGCAGAGCGGTACCGAGAGTAAAGCCAGGTATCCTATCCAACCGGGCCGTAGCAGCAGCAGTCCCACCGGCAGAATGACAGCGATCCCTATGTGCAACTTGTGTCTGGGATCGCGGAACAGCCAGGCTGTGAGATCGTGACAGATATAGCGCCAGTAGCGGCACAGGTACGAGGCCAACAGTATGCTCCAGAAGAGGGCCAGATACAGGATCGTGCCCTCGTGAACGACCAAGAGCAGTTGTTTGCGGGCGAGAGGATCCCGGGCGGCGGAGGCCACTGCCTTCGGAAGCGTCCACAGGAGGGAGCCAGGATCGAATTGCCGCAACGCTTGAGCCGATTGCCACCAGTGGTAGCGTGCCTGGTTGGGATCGGCCCGGTTTGCTTCTCGCAACTTATCAGTGGCCAGGTCGAAGTTACCACCTGCGGCCGCTTGCTGGGCCAGATAGAACTGATAGGCACCGTTCACCGGATCGTCCAGGCGCGGTGGCCGTTGCGGAGCTGATAACTTGGGCAAGGAAGTGGCCTGGACGTCCGGCAACACCTTGCGCGAAATATTCATATTGGACTGCATCACCCATGAAGACTCAGGTTCAGGAGTTTTCAGGGTATCCAGAGGAGCGTGCGTTTGAGCCCTGACTGCAACGGGCCAGTGCCACAGACCAGTCGTGAAAATCAGGAGGGCGAGCAAAAGGTACAGCCGGATCCGGCACAGCTGCCAGCTCGGAATTCGGTTGTGACTGCCACGAATCCGTTGGCTCAGTACCACGGTACTGGGTTTCCTTTGTTGGTCACTCGTTGCCAATCTCATTCCTATATTGAAACTCTGGTCACGACATAGGATGATGACCCGTTGGCCGGAATTTCCCCGGCCCGCAGTGTTTTTCATCGGCAGGACCTCGAGGTGGCTTAGGGTAGATCTGCCTTTTTTTGCAGTTTTTTCAGAGGTGTGCCGCGAGAGTTGGACATCTCGTGTCTCTGCGCACTGGCCCACGCAGGCAGGGGGTGGATCATAGTGCACGGTTCCACCGGTAACCTGAGGTTCGGACGCAGGCTTCTGCTGGCTGTGGCCGGTCTTATTGGTCTGGCCGGATTCATCCTCGAGTATGGATTCCACGTGGGCGAAACAGGAAGGCATGTGGCGGAATTAATGAGCGCCGGCGCCGTCGGCCTCTTTCTGGTGGAACTGGTGTTGGCTGCGGGAACCATCCGTCCCTGGCGTGCGTTTTTCGCCGCCCGCTGGCCCGCCCTGGTGTTGACCGTGCTGTTGGCCGGAGAACTGCTGGCCGTGAGTGCCGGAGGGGGAAGCTGGCTCGCGCCCTTTCTCCATTTCTTTTCCATCCGGTCGATGACCCAAGCCTATGTCGTCGTGGCCCAGGTCTTCGTCATCGGCAACCTGTTGGTGAATCTGCCTCGCCTGCACGCGGATTTCGCCCTTCGCCGCATTCGCCCGGGTGCGGCGTTCGTGCTCCTGTTCCTGATGTTGATTCTGTGCGGAACGGGATTGTTGTTGCTGCCGCGCGCGGTACCGGAGGGCAATCCCCTCGGTTTCCTCGACGCCTTGTTCACGTCCACATCTGCCGTTTGCGTCACAGGTTTGATCGTGCGGGACACCGCCACACAGTTCACCTTTGTGGGGCAGATCGTGATCCTGCTGTTGATCCAGCTGGGTGGTCTGGGCATCATGTCCCTGACGGCGACCTTATCGCTATTACTAGGGCGGGGCATGGGCATCCGGGAGAGCAGCCTGCTGCGCGAACTGTTTCAGCCCCCCATGATGATGGAAGTCGGCCGGATGCTCCGCTTCATCGTCGTGTTCACTTTTGTGGCGGAAGCCATCGGTGTCGTCCTGCTCTATCTGGGACTGGGCGTGGCCGTGCCCGATACGCGAGTGCGCCTGTTTTACGCCGTATTTCATGCGGTATCCGCCTTTTGCAACGCGGGAT
>CBDURX010000091.1:0-6972 GCA_965369485.1 uncultured bacterium
TTCCCAGAGTTTTTCAACTCCACACCCCGTCCTGGCTGAAGTTTCGATGATGTCTCGTGACGAATTCTGGCCACCAATGGTCTCTCTATTAGTGTATAAATCAATCTTGGTTAATATGTTCAGTGTTTTTATGTTCTGCTTTGTCTCGCCATGATCAAATATATCAATATTTGTTGATTTGTTGATTTGGCCATCTTTCTCCTTCTCTGCCTCCTGCAGGTACAAGACACAATCCGCCTGGTCCAGGGAGTTGCGAGTCTTCTCCATCCCCATCCTCTCCACGCATCCTCCCGAGGTGCGCAGGCCCGCCGTATCGTGCAGGACAAAGAGGACTCCCCTCCGGTGCAGTCGTGCCGTGACCACGTCCCGTGTTGTGCCTGGTTCGTGATGTACCAGAACCCTTTCCTCGCCCAGGAGAGCGTTGAACAGGGAACTCTTGCCCACGTTGGGTGGGCCCACCAGCACTACCTGAACCCCTTCCCGCAAGAGCCGGCCCGCCGGAGCGAGAGAGAGAAGACGTTCCAGGTCGGCAAGGGCCTTCTCCACCGTTGCGACCTGGCGAAAGTGCGTGATGGTCACCTCTTCGTCCTCGTCGAATTCGAGGCTGCCCTCCAGATCGGCCAGCAACTCCTGCAAGGGAATCTCGAGACTCTCCAGTTCGCGATCAAACCCCCCACGCATCTGCCGCAGAGCCGCACCGGCGGCCAGCACGTCCTCGGCATGGATCAGGTCTGCAACCGCCTCGGCTTGATCGAGGCTGAGCTTACCGTTGAGAAAGGCGCGCCTGGTGAACTCGCCGGGGCTGGCGGCTGCGGCCCCCGCCCTCAGACAGGCCTCGATCACGAGGCGGGCGGGCATCCGGCCGCCGTGACAGAAGAACTCCACGCTGTCTTGGCCGGTGTAACTGCGTGGGGCGAGCATGGGCAAGACGATGGCCTCGTCCACCACTTCACCGGCTCTGCTCGCCGGCCACACCTCAGAGTAATATTTCCGCCTTGGGGTCGTGTCTCCGCAAACAGTGTCCGCTTCAGCCGGCCAAACGACCGAACCGTAGTAGGCATGATGGGACCGTGGACCACTTGTGAATTCTGCGTTCCTGAACACGGCCCGGGTGATGGCCACAGCTTCCGGTCCGCTCAGGCGAACGACAGCCAGGCCACTCTCGCCTTGTGGAGTCGCCAGCGCAACGATGGTCTCGGCGGACCCATACGGATCCGGACTTTTCTCGGACATGACATTTCCCACTGCGGTCCACTACCCATCGAACCGTTACGGCCGGGCGCTTCGCTGGTCCGGATTATTGAATCGCATCCGTTGCGTTAACTAGCCTGGATTATTCACGAATGCCATCGCGAGGGTGAGAAAAATGCCCGCCCCGCACACAACAGTAGCTTCGTGACGGAACACGAAGCAATTCAATCAAGACGGGCTATTCGTCGACTGCTTCACCAGGCCGTTCTTCCTTGGCCACAACCACCTGCTTGCCGCTGCCGGCGGTGATGGTGTAGGTGCGTAGGTCAGAATCGTTTACTACCTCGAGATGGACGATACGGCGCTCCCGCGCGCACATCGGCTCCATGTGTACTTCCTTACCGGACAATGATACTTTTTCCATGATCTCGTGAATGCGCTGGACCAGGCTCTCCTCCCGGCGTCGCCGGTAGTTGTTCACATCCAGGTTCATGTTGACCCGCTCACCGCAGGCCTGGCTGGCCATGCGCTCCACCAGGTGTTCGATGGCGTCCACGGTCGTACCGTGTCGACCAATCAGCACGCCGGCGCTGTCGCCGTCCGTGATAATCCTCACCAGATGATAGTCTCCCTCCACGACCTCACACCGGCAGGGAAAACTGGACAGGGTCATCAATTTTTCCGCAATGTCCTGCAGGCTCTGCGGTGCCTCTTCCGGCTTCACTCCGCGCAACGGGGTCGCCAGGGATGTGGCTGCAGTCGCATCACCCAGGGGAACCGAGGGGGCGGGGCTAGAAGAGTATTGGGGGGCGGCCTTGCGGTTGTACCCGGCAGAGTCGTCTCCGCGTGCAGTCGCCGTACCCGCTGCATCGGAACCCGGCACACCGGACCTTCTGGATCTGTCCGACCTGGATCCGTTCGTTCTAGGCCCATTCGTTCTGGATGCGGGCCTGTCGCCCCGCTGGTCGGCGACCGTGGTCGCCGCTCCGCCACGAGGTCGGCTCTCCTGTTCGGAGGTCACGTCTCTCTTGTCGGACTTCTTTCCGCGCCGGCGGGAACCTCCCTGTGGGCGCCCGCGGGAATGCTGCTTGCGCCGCACGAGAACACGGGCTGGTTTGGCGCCGAACACGCCGAGGAAACCCGACTTGCCCTCGTCGAGAATCTTGACCTCGATCTCATCCTTGCGAGCGCCCAACTTTAACAACGCCTCGGACACAGCTTCTTCCACGCTCTTGCCCTGGCTTTCGATGGATTCACTCATGCTGTCTTTGCACCTTCCGTTGTGACTGCCTTGCTATGCACTCTCCAGGTTTGGTAAATGGCGAACAAGGTGCTGACGAACCAGTAGAGGACCAGGCCAGAGGGCATGCTGTAGAAGAAGACGAGCATCATGATCGGCATCATGGTGTTCATCATGGCCATCTGGCCGGTGCCGGCGCTGGGTGACAGCTTGGTCTGGAAGTACATGGACAGAGACATCAGGATGGGCAGCACGTTGAAGCTGGAGCCCATCAGCGGCAGAGTGAACGGCAGCTGAAACAGGGCGTCGGGCTGGGAAAGGTCCTTTATCCAGAAGATGAAAGGGGCCTGCCGCAGGGCGATCGTGCTGCGCAGGGCCTGGAACAAGGCGAAGAAGACCGGCATCTGCACCAGCAAGGGCAGGCAACCCGCCATGGGGTTGACCTTCTCCTGCCGGTACAGCTTCATGGTCTCCTGGCTCAGCTTCTCCCGACTGTCCTTGTACTTCTCTTGCAGGGCTTTGATCTTGGGTTGTAGCTCCTGCATCTTCTTCATGGACTCGGTCTGTTTGCGGTTTAGAGGATAGAATATGAGCCGCGTCCCGACGGACAGTAAAATGATGATGTAGCCATAGTTAGGGATCCACCCATGCAGCCAGAACATGAAGGTGAGGATCAGCTCCGAGAGTGGGCGGATTATCCGGAAGCCTAGATCGACGACCCTCTCCATTCCCCACCCGTAGTGCTTCAGCAGGTCCACATCGCTGGGACCGATGTACATGGTCATCTCGGAGGACAGGCTCAAGCCGTCCGTCACATGCTCCTGGTGGTAGGGAAGCTCCAGGACCCATGTCTGCAGGTTCAGCTCCGGGTCGGCTCCCAGTTGGATGCGGCCGACCACTGTCACAGTCGGATCCTGGGGTGCGATGCCGGCTACGATAAAATACCTGTTCTGCAACCCTGCGAACCGGACACTACCACCATAGGATCCCTCGACCTTTTCTGGTTTCTTGATATTGGAGCGTTTCTTGAAGGAGATGTCCTCACCCACCAAGGCGAAGGACCGGAAGCTGGACGTCTCCATCTTCTTGTTAGCCTCGGTGCTGGCGATGCCCTCGTTCCAGCCAAACCGGGCCAGGTCCGGATCGCCCAGGTCTTGTAACAAGTACCGCGGCACCGAGACGTCCAGATTCATATCGAAGTCGTAGCGCTCCGCGTGAAAGGTGAAACTCTTGGTCACGATCAGGCCGCCGGCCGTCTCGGCGCGCAAGACGACCCTTTGGGCTTCGTCCCCCGGCCGGAGCTCCCGCTCCGCTGCTCCAACCACTGCGTAAGGGGTGTGGCCCAGGTCCAGTTCACGCTTCTGGAACAAGAGGGCATCACTGCCGCGGAGGGGGCGCTCCGATGCGGGCGGAATGAGCTGGACCAGACCCTCCTCGATACCTGGAAACTCGAGCCCGAACCAGCTCGTGATCCTCCCTCCGACCAGAGAGATCTCCACCTCGTACAAAGTTGTGCGCACCCGCACGACCGGCGGCTGCAGGACAGGAATCACGAAGGCCAGTCGCTGTTCGATAGTGTTGGGTTCGAGTTCCTGGCCGGATCCCCGCGCCGTCCCATCCTCGGCGGTACTGCCATGCTCCGCGACCACCGGTTTTCGTCCTGGGTCAAGAGGCAAAGACTCCGGCCCTGCAACGTCAGCCAGCTCCGCCGCTACACCGACGCTGTCGGCCGCAGTGGGCCGTGCAGGAGAACTGTACATCTTTCCATACAGCTTCATCCAGCCGACATAGACCAGGAAGATGAGGACGAAAGCCAGTATGGTGCGTCTATCCATGTTTCGGTTCTCCGCAGTGTGGGGACGTCTGGACTCCGGAAACTGGCGGCACAGGATCGTAACCCCCAGGATGCCAGGGATGACAGCGCAGCAACCTTCTCGTGGTCAGCCAGGTTCCCTTGGCCAGGCCGTGGCGACGGTAAGCGTCGCTTGCGTAGATGGAACAGCTTGGTGTGAAGCGGCAGGATGGAACCAGGAAAGGCGATACGACGCGCCGGTACAACCAGATAAAGTAATATGGCAAGCGCCACATGAAATTCCTGCTCACACACCCAGGTTGTGGCATTCGGAGGGAAGAGAGGGAAAAGCAAGAAAAGACGAAATACGCCCGAATATTACACGTCACTCGAGTAGTTGTTCAACTTCACTGCTGACGTCCGCGGATTTCGCGGCGAGAATACCACGGCGGGCTATGGCCACGACCCATAAACCACGCATCTTGTCTTTGCTTGCTTCTTCGCCATCGCGGGCCGGAAAGAATTTGCCCAGGATCCGCTCCTTGCTGCCGGGCCCCCCAATCGCAGGACTGGCGAGAGCTTCTCGTAACAATCTTTTGGCCCGGTTGCGTTGGACGGCTCCGCCCAACTTGCGGCTGGCTATCACCGCTCTGGCGTCATCCGCGCCAGGTAAAAAGTAAAGGACCAAGAATCGCCCGACCCGCTTCTCTCCTTCCTCGTAGACCTTCTTGAAATCAGATTTCCTGCTTAAAGACCGCACTCTGGCCATCCGGCCTCCTGCAGCCGTTCTCAGTGGGTCAACCGCTTGCGGCCCTTGGTGCGCCGTCTTTTTATAACAGCCCGTCCCGCGCGGGTCGACATTCTTTTCCGGAAGCCATGCCGGCGGGCCCGCTTCAGATAACTCGGCTGAAATGTCCGTTTCACGTGTACTCCTCCTTATTCCTAACTGAGCCGCAAAACATTAGTTAAGAGGTCATTCCCTGTCAAGTGATTCCCTGGTTTATGTTTTTGTTGTTTTATGAGATCGGGGCCATCCGCCTCGGCGCAGGTTGTGGTCCGCGTGCCTGTACTCCGGAAGCTTACACTGTCACAACCTTCCTATTTGAATGCTTGGCAGGGAATTAAAAAAAAGTTAACCGGCACCGAGAAAAAAGCCTTGCAGCTCCCATACCTCCGTGATAGCTTTGCCCACGTCTGTTGATAAGTATAAAGCGGGAGAAATAAATTATCCACAACACGATGAGTTTTGTGGATAACTTGTTTCGGGCTCGTGATAAACAGTATAACTATATTTATGATAGTTGGTTGTTTTTGGGCTGAGTTGTGGATAACCTTGGGGAAATTCCCGTAACTCTAGCTTCTGAAAGGAATCGATCCCTTTGACAATGGAATCGATTGACAGTTATTGGACAGGTATTTTAGGTGTTGTGAGACAGAAGATCCCCCAACAGGCCTTTGACACCTGGTTCATGCCTCTACGCCCCTTGCCTGGCGCTGGAGAGGCTCACCAGATCGGCTGTCCCAACCGTTTCTTCCTGGATTGGTTCAGCGAACACCACTTATCCATTCTCAACGAGGCCGGTTCGGCCTTCTTTGGCCAGCCCACAAGCTTTCAATTGACGGTTCCCCCCGACACAACCGAGCCCGTAGAAGAACTCTTCGTGCCACCCTCCACAGAGGAAGCGGGACCGGTTGCGGCCAGCCTCGACAAGGACTTGCCACAAGTGAAAGCGGCTGGTTATTCCATCAATGGCCGTCTCAACCTCAATCCAGACTACACCTTCGTCAATTTCGTTGTGGGATCCGGCACCGACCTTGTTTCGGCGGCTTCCATCGCCGTAAGTCGTGAACCGGGCGACCACTTCAATCCTCTGTTCATCCATGGTGGTGTCGGTCTCGGCAAGACCCACCTTATGCATGCCATCGGCAACGCCATCCTGACCAACCATCCCACCAAGAAGATCTGTTACGTTACCGCCGAACAGTTCATGAACGATCTCATCTTTTCCATCCAGCAGAACCGAACACCCGACTTCAAGCTTCGCTACCGGAGCGTCGACGTCCTACTGGTGGACGACGTGGCTTTTCTGGCCGGCAAGGAGTCTACGCAGGAGGAGTTCTTCCACACCTTCAACGCACTCTACGACGACAGAAAACAGATCGTCCTGACATCGGATCGTTCACCCAAGGAGATCACGACACTGGAGGAAAGGCTGAGATCCCGCTTCGAGTGGGGACTCATTACCGATATCCAGCCACCGGATATAGAGACTAGGATCGCAATCCTGAAACGAAAGGTGGAGATAAACAGCATCTACATTCCGGACGATGTCATCCAGTACATCGCCGAGAACATAACCGACAACATCAGAAGACTCGAGGGGGCGCTGATTCGCTTGCTGGCCTTCGCCAGTCTGACGGCGCGAGATATCAACCTGGAAATGGCCTCGGAGGTTCTCTCCTCCTTTTTCCAGGCCGATTCGTCAAGGCCCGTGAAGATCGCCGACGTCATGGAGGTCGTAGCGAACCACTTTGACGTCACCGTCGATCAACTCAAGTCCAAAAGACGCACCCAGGACCTAGCCTTGGCCCGTCAAGTGGCCATGTTCATTGCCCGTGAGAAGGTTGGCGCCTCTCTCAACCAGATTGGCCGCGCATTCGGCAAGCGCGACCACTCCACCGTATCACACGCTCTGCAAAAAGTGCAAAGACTTCATGACGATAACCCGAAATTCAAGGGGACCATCAA
>CBDURX010000092.1:0-6969 GCA_965369485.1 uncultured bacterium
CGCCATCGTTCACACCGCCGGTTTCAAGGAAGTGGGCGACGAGGGAATCGCACGCGAGAGAGAGATGGTTGCCTTGGCCCACGAGTACGGCATGCGCATCTTCGGCCCGAACAGCCAGGGTATCCAGAACGCCGATCCCGAGGTGTCGGTCTACGCAAACTTCACCTTCGTGCCCATGAAACCGGGCAACATCTCCATCATTGCCCAGGGTGGTGGCATGGGGGAGATGCTCAAGCTGCACTTGCACAACGTGGGGCTTGGGCACCGCATGTATTGTTCCTACGGCAACGAATGTGACCTGACCATGCCGGAGATTCTCGCCTACTACGGCCAGGATGACGGCACGCGGGCGATCATGATGCAGATCGAGAGTTTCAAGGATCCTGCCCATTTTCTGCAGGTGGCCAGTCAGATCACACCCCACAAGCCGATCTTGGCCATCAAGGCTGGACGCACACGGGAGGGTTCCGTGGCGGTCTCTTCCCACACCGGCCTACTCGTCGACCAGGCCGCCATGGCCACGGCCATGTTTCACAAGAGTGGCGTTCTGGAATTCAATGACAGTCACCAGATGATAAAGGCGGCCATCGCCTTTTCTACCCAGGAGCCACCGCCGGGCCGGCGCGTCGGCATCATCACCAACACGCGCGGTCCAGGCATTCAGGCGGTGGACGAGTCGGTAGATCACGGCCTGACCCTGGCCACTTGGTCGACTGCGGGACGGGAGCGTCTTGCAGAGAGCCTGTACGCCGAGGCCAGCCTCGGCAATCCCGTGGACGTGGTGGCCACCGCCAACGCCGACCACTACTACGCCGCCGTGGATACCCTCTTGAAAGAGGACGGCGTGGACATGGTGCTGGTTTTCTTCGTGACCGCCCCCTTCACGGACACCGACGCCATCGCCAGGCGTATCAAGGAAGCTGCAGACAGTTCTGACAAGCCGGTCGTCGTGGTGGTGGAGACGTACTCCGAGTGGTACTCGCTGATTGACCGGTTGCGCCAGTCTGGGCTGCCGGTTTACGAGTTCGCCGAGGACGGCGCACGCGCTCTGGCCGCCATGGCAGACTACAACGAGATGCACAACCGCACCATGGAGCCGCCACCGGAACTGGATTTCGATCATGCCGCCGCCGCGGCCATCCTCGAGCGCTACGAAGGCCAGGAGGTATACCTGCCTCAGGTGGCGGCCTTTTCTGTCCTGAGCGCCTACGGCATACCCGTGCCCAAGGTATCGGCCGTGGCGGATGTAGGCGATCTCGATGCTGCGGCACAACAGGTGGGATTTCCCTGCGTCCTCAAGGTAGATGCCTCCGCGGTAGTCCACAAATCAGATGAGGGTGGGGTCGTGCTCGATATCACCGACGCAAAGGGTCTCGCAGCCGCCTTCGCGGAGATGAGCGACCGCTTCGCCCCTCAGGATGCGACTTACCTCATCATGGAGCAGAAACCTGCCGGCCGCGAAATCATCGTCGGTGTCAAGGCCGCCCCTGGGCTCGGCAGCCTGGTCATGTTCGGCCTGGGGGGTGTCTTCGTGGAGGTGATGAAGGACGTGGTCGTCGCCGTGGCCCCACTCAGCCGACCTGAAGCACGGGAAGCGATGCGGCAGATCAAGGGTTTCAGCGTCCTGGCAGGGATCCGTGGCGAACCGGGTGTGGACCTCGCGACCGTGGAGGAGTTGCTCCTGCGTGTCTCTCGTCTGGCGGCCGACTTCCCGAGCATCACGGAAATGGATCTGAATCCCGTCCTGACTTACCCGGTGGGCACAGTGCCAGCCGCCGTGGATGTTCGGCTCAAGGTGCAGTAGGCCGACTGTGAGCATGACATGACCCACTGGATTCCCCTCGTCGTGGTCGTCGTCTACGTGGTTGCACTGTTCGCGGTTACCTGGTGGGCCAGGCGGCTGACGGTCAGGGGAGGGGGTGGGATGCTGGGGTACCTGCTGGCCGGGCGGGGTCTGCCCGCTCCGGTGGCGGCTGCCCTGCTGGCCGGGCTCGCCGTGGGGGGCGCCTCCACCATCGGCGTGGCCGAGCGAGCCTACCAGGAGGGCTTCGCGGCGGGCTGGTACAACGCAGCCTGGGCCGCAGGTGCGGTGGTGATGGGGCTATTCGCAGCGCGCCGTTACCGGAGATTCGAGATCACCACCCTCCCGGAGCTCTTCGAGCGCTACTACGGTACCACCGCCAGGATCCTCGGAGTCTGTGGGCAACTCGTCATTCAGATCGTCATCACATCCCTGCAGTACGTGGCGGGCGGCGCCATCCTCTCCTCGCTGCTCCCGGATGTCTTCTCGTTCCAGATCGGCATGGCAGTTACGGCAGTCGTGTTCGTGAGCATCACGCTCATCGGCGGTTTCTGGGCTGCGGGTCTGACCAACGTCGTGAACGTTGTGGTCATTTACGGTGGTATCGTGCTGGGAGCCGTTCTGACCGTGGAGAGGTTGGGCGGCCTGGAAGCCTTCGCGGCACAAGTGCCGCAAGACCACCCCGGCTTCGATCTGTTCGCCGTCGGTTCCGGCCTGATCGCCGCCTGGTTCATCGTGATGATCACCCAGGTTCACTCTACCCAGTCGGTCGTTCAGATCGGGTTCGCAACCAAGGACGAGAACAACGCCTCCTGGGCCTACCTCGTCGGTGGTCTGCTCATCGCGCCGGTGGGATTCATCAGTGCGATCTTCGGCATGGCAGCCGTGGTGATCTACCCTGGTATCGTGCCGGCCGAAGCCTTGCCCAGGGTAGTTCTGGACCTGTCTCCTCTGGCCGCCGGTCTCATCCTCGCTGGTCTCTGGGCTGCCGACGTCAGCACGGCCTCGGCCCTGCTGATGGGTAGTGCCGCCCTGGTCTCAAACGACATCATCAAGCGGTTCTTCTGCCCGCAGCTCGGTCCGGCGCGGGAGCAGGTGTTGTGTCGAGTGACGGTTTTCTTGCTGAGCATCGTGACCTTTTTGCTGGCCCTGACCGTCAGTGGCATCTTGGAAATGCTGCTCATCGGCCTGACCCTCTCGACCGCCTACACGCTCATCGTCCTGATGACGATGTTCTGGCCGGCACTGTGCAGGCGATCATCGGCCACTTGGACCTTGGCCGCCACCTTCGTGGCTCTGGTAGTCTGGCTCGCTGTTCCACGCAGCTGGCATCTGTTGCCGCATCCTATATATTTCACATGGTTGGTCAGCCTCGTGACCTTCTTCCTGGTGGCGTTGCTGGACAGCAGACCCATAGCATCCAACGGAGCATCGTGATATGGTGGCATACCACAGTGGAAAGGTGGGCAATAGAGTAGCCCCTTGGCTGGTGACCGCACGGGAGTTTGCAGGATGATTCATATTGACAACGAAATGTGCAAGGGGTGCGGTATCTGTACCGAATTCTGTCCGACGGATGTCCTGGCGGAAGCAACAACTCTCAACAAGCACGGCTACTATCCCCCACTGGTCAGGCGTGAAGAACGTTGTCACGGTTGCCGGCTGTGTGAACTCCTCTGCCCGGAGTTCGCCATCTTCATCAGGCACGAGTGAACCATGTGGCAGCGGTGAGGGGAAGAGAATACGGATGAACAGCATCGCCGAGCTGAAAGCCCTGAGCGATCGTTACCTGGCGCAGCTCGCAAGCACGCACCACTTCATCCAGGGTGACTAGGCGGTGGCGCTGGGCGCAATCTACGCCTGCTGCAATTTCTTCGGACGCTACCCCATCACTCCCGCCTCGGAGGTGGCCGAGGTCATGGCGCGGGAGCTGCCCAACGTCGGCGGCTATTACGTGCAGTTCGAGGACGAGCTGGCCTCCATCTCGGCGGTCATCGGCGCGGCCTGGAGCGGCGCGTGTGCCATGACCGCCACCAGCGGTCCCGGTTTTTCCCTCATGCAGGAGAGCATCGGGTACGCTTGCATGACGGAGACGCCTTGCGTCATCGTGGACGTGCAACGATCCGGACCATCGACGGGGCAGGCCACACTACCGGCGCAGGGTGATGTCATGCAGGCGCGCTGGGGAACACACGGCGACCACGAGATCATTGCCCTGGCACCCTCTTCGGCCCAGGAGTGCAGTGACCTGATGATCCGCTGTTTTCACCTCGCGGAGCAGTACCGTAACCCGGTCATCTTCTTAATGGACGGTGAGATCGGCCATCTGCGCGAGCGTGTCGTACTGCCGCACCCGGACCGGGTCGAGCGCGTATCGAGGCGGAAGGCGAAGGACAATGAATCCGTCTTCGGAGGCCAGACGGTTCCACCTATGCGAGAGCTCGGGTCCGGCGGCTTCGTGCACGTGACCGGTTCCACCCACAAGGAGAATGGGCTGCGCGATGTACAGACCCAGGCGGTTCACGACCGTTTGGTCCGCCGCCTCGTCGCCAAGATCGAGGATGCCCGTGACGAGATCGCCCAGGTGGAGATCGACAGCGAACCTGAGGCCGAGGTGGGGGTCCTTGCCTACGGGGTCACGGCGCGACCGGCCCGTGGCGCCGTGCTGAGGGCGCGTAGCGCTGGCCACAAACTGACTTTCTGCCGTCCGATCACCCTCTGGCCCTTTCCGATCCGACAAATTCAGGAGGCATGCCAGGGTTTGCGCTGTCTCCTGGTACCCGAGATGAACCTCGGCCAGTACTCGCGCGAAATCGAGCGTTTCGTCGATTGTGAGGTAGTATCCCTGGACAAGATCGGTGGGGTGATTCACTTCTCGCGCGAGATTCACACCGCGATCATGAAGGCGTTGGCATGATTTACAGGGAATTCATCGACCCCGCTTATGATGATGCCGTGCAGGCGGAGATGCGAGCGAGCCAACCGTTGGAGGACAGCGTCGTGTACGGCACGGAAGATCCGTTGCGCGGTTTGCTACCGGAGGATCTGGTGCCCGAGTCGGGTCCTACCGAGCATCGTCTCCTTCACTACCTGCGGCGGGAAATTCTACCGACGACCTTTTGCGTGGGTTGCGGGGGAGGCACTGTCCTGAATGCCTTCGCTCATACGGTCGACGAGATGCGCCTCGATCCACGCGATATCATTTGCGTGACAGGCATCGGCTGTTCGTCCTGGATCCCAAGCCCATATTTTCTCTGTGACACCTTGCACACAACCCACGGTCGGGCCATTGCCTTCGCCACCGGTGTGAAGATCATGCAGCCGGATAAAAAGGTCATCATCATAGCCGGTGATGGTGATCTGGCCGGGATCGGAGGCAACCACCTCATTCACGCCGCCCGCCGCAACCTCGATATCACCGTGTTTCTGGTGAACAACTTCATCTACGGCATGACTGGTGGTCAGGTCTCGCCCACCACGCCGTTCGGCATCCGGACGACAACTACCCCCTACTGCAACGTGGAACATCCCTTCCATGTCGCCGACGTCGTTGCGGCCGCGGGCGGGAGCTACGTGGCACGCTGGTCGACATACCATGTCTTTCAGCTGATGGAGTCAATGCAGTACGCCATCGCGAAGCACGGTTTCAGCTTCATCGAGATCATCAGTCAGTGTCCGGTCAGTTACGGCAAGATGACCAACATGAGCGATGCCGTCACCATATTGAAATACTTCCGGGATTCCGCCGTGTCCTGTGAGGATGCCGCGGACATGACCGAGGAGGAGTTGCAAGGAAAGTTCGTCCTCGGCAAGCTCATGGAAAGGGAACGCAGCGAGTTCGGTGATGGGCTGCGTAAGCTGAATGCTGAGAGACGGCGAGAACTACAGAAGGAGTTTGGTCTGAGCGAGGATACACAGACGCCGGTGCCCACGGAGAACGCAACATGAGGATCAGATTCGCGGGTTTTGGCGGTCAAGGTGTCGTTCTCTGTGGATTCATGTTCGGCAAGGCAGCCATGCTCGACGGCAGAAATTCCATCCAAACCCAGTCCTACGGCAGCGCATCCCGGGGTGGCTTGACCAAGAGCGACGTCACGATCGCCGATGGCGACATCCACGATCTGATCTGTGAAGAGTTGGATATCCTGGTGGCTATGTCGCAACAATCTTACGCAGAGTACAAAGGTGACTTGCTCCCCGACGGCAAGCTCTTCTACGAGTCCGACCTCGTAACATTGGAGGAGTCGACCGGCGTCGAGACTTTCGGCGCGGGGGTGACGGACCTCGCCTTCAAGCAATTCGGCCGCAAGATCGTGGCCAACGTGATCATGCTGGGCTTCGTGAACAGGACAGCACAGGTGGTTTCCCGCGTATCGCTGGTCCAGACCATCCGGGAGAACGTACCGCCGGGGATGGAAGAGAAGAATGTGCAGGCTTTCGAGGTCGGGGAGAGGATGGCGGCAGAACGATGAAGAAAGAGGTAAGGATCTGCGGCTTCGGGGGACAGGGTATTATCCTGGCCGGAGTCGTTCTGGGCGAGGCGGCGATAAGGGCAGGATACTGGGCGGTCCAGACACAATCCTACGGGCCGGAGGCGCGGGGGGGAGCCGCACGGGCCGAGGTCATCATCGCGTCCGCTCCCATCGATTTTCCGAGGGTCACAACAGCCGATATATGTGTCGCGCTGTCCCAGGCCGGATACGACAAGTACGGCCGGGACGTGGCCGATAACGGTGTCGTGGTTGTCGAGAAGGAGTTGGTCGAGGCGCCCGGCGCCCGTCAGCTGCCATTCACTAGGACCGCGGAAACTGTGGGTCACAAGATCGTCACCAACATCGTCATGCTCGGTTTTCTCGGTGCCATGCTGGATTTCATACCCCATGAATTACTGGCGGAGGCCGTCCTCGCCAAGGTGCCGCCCGGCACCGAGGATCTGAACAGTCGGGCTGTCGTGGCAGGGCGCGACCTCTACCTCGGTAACAATGAGTAAGTGACCAACGAACTGGAGCAGTGGCACGCGATGGGAAATGAATTCGATTACCAGAAGATCATGAGCGTCCTCGGCCCGCGGGAGCAGTTCGCCCAGGGAGATGTGGCCTGTGCTATCGGCGCTATTCTGGGCGGGTGCGATTTTTTTGCAGGGTATCCCATCACGCCTGCTACGGAAA
>CBDURX010000093.1:0-6962 GCA_965369485.1 uncultured bacterium
AGGCTGCGGCGCCGCTTCTCCGGCGTCGACTCCGGCGCTGAGCTCTGCCGCTCCGCCAGCGTCCGACCACTGATGTGCAGCTCCCAATCCTGTCTCCGTAATGCGACCAGGACCACGCTCTGGGAACGGTTCTTCTCACGCAGGGTCTGCGGTGGCAGCCAGGGGTAGCGATCTTCCCAACCGTTGGTCTCGTCATGCCCTACACGATGCCTCAACTCGCAGGTCAAGTTCATGCGTGGCCGGAACCGTAGCGCCAGTTCACCGCGCAGGCTGCGCGCCGTCTGCGGCGTCGAGGTGTCAGCCCGCCGGTTCCGCCCCTGCATGAGCAAGGCCTGCACCCGTGTGGTCCGGTTGAGCTGTCGCCAGCCCCGTAACGCCCAGCCCCAACCATGCCAACCCGGCAAGGCGGCCGGGCGGCGCGCCAGCCAGCCGCCTTCGGAATTGGCGGCGGCGTACTGTCCTTCCAGGCGCCAACCAGAACCTTGCCGAACCCACCAGACCGCCCAGGCCGCCTGACCTCGGTCTCGCGCGGCATGCCGCCAGAAAGCGATTTCCAGGCGTACGGCACCCCACGTCGAGCCTTTGCGCAGAGCCAGACTCGCTCCCCTGGTGAGCCCTTGCCTTCCCACCAGAGTGCTGACTTGGTTATCACCCAAACCGTAGGTCAGGCGCAGAAATGTGGCTGCCGCCCGGTTATGGCTGGCCGACGACTGCCATTGCCGGCCGGTCAGGATGGTCAATCCCCAGCGGCCACGGGACACTTCCGCCATGGCTCCTCCGACGGTGCGCCGGTCCTCCGCCCCACTGTAACCCACACCACCAACACGGCCGGTCGCCAGAGAGGTAGCAGCGGAGAGGCTACGCCAGCGTCCCGGAGCGGCACAGAAGAGACCCAGACCGTGTTCCAGGCCAACGCCGCCGACCCGTCCGCGCAGGCCAGGCCACTCTGCTCCGACCTGGCCGCTGAAATTCACCGCGCCATCGGATGTCCGGTGCCAACGAAAGGCCGCCGTGAGTGAGCGCCAAGCACACTGTAAGCGTCCAGTACGGGTTTCACGCCCCTCCGGTCGCCAGAAATACCGCCATGATACGAAACCTGTCCAGGGTTTCACGGCAGCGGTGGGCCGCAGATCCCTCGGGGGCGGCGCCGATGCCGGCAAGCCGAGACGGCGCCACTCCTCCCCGGTCATTACGAATCCCGCGGCTTCGAGCTCCGCTAACAGACGCGCCGTCTCCTCGGGATCGCCCCAGACAGCGTCCTGGAAGAGGGCACGTGGTGGAAAACCGGCTTCAATCGTGCTGTCCCGCACAGCAGGGACAGGTTCACGGTTCCCTTCCTGGCGTTCCGTCCCCCTCGCCTCCCCTCCTTCTACTTCTCTCCCTGTCCCTTTCCCTGTCTCTCCCTCTGCAGTGGCAACCTCGGCAGCCGTCGAGACCAGACACAGCAAGACCACTACCAGAGTCCGGGAGTCCCCCCCTACACGGAGCAAGCCCCAGTTCACCAGATTCCTCCCAACACTCCCCAGGTCAGACTCCAACGGTGAGTCAATCCGAGGGCGGGATGGGCGACATGAGAAGTGCGTAGGAGCCAGGAAGACCAACGCCACACTGAAGTGAAACCGACACTACCTGTGGACGGCTCTGCCCGCAGTCCCAAGGCCAGGCCGGCATCCACCCTGACCAAGTAATCGGCCTGCAGGGCTGGAGTCCCCTTGCCATTCCGATCCAGTGCCAGCGCCCACCTGGCGCCGTCCAGGCGGCCGGCCAAGCACAACCACCGCCGTTGGCGCCGGCCTCCGTGCCAGAGCGCGGGTGATAGGAGAGGCCAGGCCGCCTGGAACACCACCCGGTCGTGGGCCGGGCTCATAAGCCCTAGCTCGGCCGAGACGTGGAAACGCACCGGCTCGGTGGCAAGGCGCACGCGCTCGGCTCCCCCACCCAGAGTCAACCGCCAGTGGCGACCCACGACGAAACGCAGCCGGTACTGTTCCTCACGGTACAGATCGTTGCCCAGGCTCTGCCATGCCGCCGAGAAGGAGAGCGGCCCCGCCGTCGAGCCTAGCGCCAGGCGATACATGGGCAGCTCCACCATACCGTACAGGCGCGCCTGACCGACGGACATCCAGCCGCCCTGGCTAGGCACCTCCTCCCTGTCCACCGGCAGTGCAGACCTGAGCAGTCCGTCCACCAGGGGCAATGGTATCAGCCAGCCGTCCTCCAGGTCGCGCAGACCACCACCGTACGCATCACCCGGGGTCACCATCTCCCCGGACAGCACGAGGGTCAGTAGCCAGACCGACCCGGCCGCCCATAGCGAGGAACGCTTGCCTGACTGGCGCGTCACGGCGGCGGCGCGACAGTGCCGACCACTGCCAGCTGCTTGTATCCACCGTTCTGGTGACCATCCACGCTGTAAGTGCGGAGCAAGACGACATAGGCGCCCGCCGGCACCCGCTGCCCTTCGTTGCTCCGGCCGTCCCAGAGCACATCCCGCGGTCCCGGTCCGAGACGATCTCCTCCCAGGTCTCGCACCTCCCGCCCCCAGAGATCGAAGATCCGTGCTTCCCAGGCGCGTTCGCCTTCGTGCAGGCGGAAAAGCAAGTGCAAGACACTTTCCTCATCGCCCCGGTCGGGATAGAAGGGATTCGGACGCAGAGTGAACGCTTCCGTTCCCGTGGCCGCCATGCTGAGGCTATTGCGGCAGGCCGGCGTTGAGCCGCGCCGCGCGGTGGCCACGGACCAGTTACGCCGGGGATCGCCTAGTGGCACCACTGCGACCCTCTCCAGGCTACGGCCGCCAGGCAGATCGGCACCGTGACCACCCAGCATCACGTGGTCCAGAATTTGCCCCTCAGCGTCGCCCAGGTAGACGCGGTCGGCGAAGGAGCGTGCTTCAGGTGGTGCATTGTTCAAGGAGGGCCAGGAACCGGGCAGTTCCCTGACGGCAGCGGACACTGTTTCCAGTGTGCAACTCTCGCCCTCGCTGGTCGCTGCGACCTGGCGCCACCAGTGCAGAAACGCCTCGCGCCTCTGGACGACCACCACGAACTCGCCCGGGAGCAGTTCGACCTCCGGTAAGGCGTGCCAGCCACTATCCTCGTCGCGCAGGAAGAAGGCCGACAGTTCCACCGGGAGACGACTCGCGTTCCCAATCTCTACCCACTCGCTGCCACCATCGTTGGGCGCCGCCATGACCTCGCTGAGGTAAAGGAGTTCCTGACCCACCTGGAAGGGCCGCAAGGTCAGGGTGAGCTCCGTCCCCGTCGAATCCATCGTCAGACTCAATTGGAGCGGTAGCAAACCGGCGGTCAGGGGCAACCAGTCGAAGCGCAAGAGTCTGTTTTGACCCGGTCCCAGAGGATCCAGCCAGCCGGGTAATGCGACACTCCCAGCCTGCAACAGCACACGACCCGCGGGAAGATCCTCGAGACCTGTGTTCACCAGGCGTACGGTCACTTCCACCGGCCAGCCGGGACGGCTCAGGGAAGGCGGTTCACAGAGGAGCAGGTCCACTTCGGCCGCGACCGCAAGGAAGTTTGGTGCACCGGGCGTCGGCGTATCCAGATCCGTCCAGTCCCGAGCGTTGTCATCCGTGTCGTGGCCGTCCGGTCGGCGCCCCACAGAATGTCCGGAGACGACGTCCGGGTGAGGCAGTGTTTCGTAGAGCTCAGAATGCTCGAGCTCGCCATATCCGAGCAGATCCGTCTCACCACCCGACTGTACCAGACGTACGGCGTCCGGACCGTTCTGGAGAGCCAGGTTCACCTCCGCATCGCCGGGCGGATCTCCACTCCAGCCGCGGTCGACGATGAGGAAATAACCGCCGGCGACGAGGCTGTCGGTCTCGGCGCCAGTCCAACGCACTAGCCAGATGGGACCGATGGCGCCGTTGGCGAACTCCAAACGAACAGCTGCCAGGGAGACTGTCGTCACTCCGGCGTTGTAGAGTTCCACGAACTCCCGTCCACCATCCGCGCCATCAGGGTCGTAGAAGACTTCGTTGAGCAGTAGTTGCGCAGAGACCGCTAGCGGTGTACCTAGTCCGCCTGCAACCGTGCTCATACTCAGCAGTGTCATGAGGGCGGGACCAGAGAAACGCCCCATGCAGAATACCGACCTTGGGGAGGCAGGCCCGAAAACGCGGGAGAGAATTGTTCAGGAGGTAAAGAAAAACTGGTCTACAACAGGCCGTGGCGCCGCCGCAGATACCACTCGCCACTCAGCAAGATCACGACCAACACCAGCAGGGGCCATCCTGCCCAGATATCCCACTGGTTGCGGATAACATGCACATCGCCGTCCCACGTGACCGCCGCCAGAAATTGGGAGAGCTTGGCTGAGGTCTCATCCTCATCGCCGGCCAGGTAGGATCCACCCAGCTGGGCCGCCAGCTGCCGCAGGTAGCGACTGTCCTGGCGCACCTGGGCCGCCTCAAGAGAAATCGGACTGACCACCAGATGATCCTCCCTGCCTTCCTGTGACGCGCCAGCGGCCGCCTGGGGTCGTACGCTGTATCGCCCGGGCGGTAACAGAGGCAATACCGCGATTGCACGTCCCTCTCCTCCGGGGATCGGGTCCATGGAGAAGAGGCGGGCAGCAAAGCCAGCATCGGGATCGAGCGGTTGCAAGCGCAACGCCAGGGGACGATCCGTGACGGGAAGACCACGCATGTCTTGCCATTGGGCTTCCAACCGAATTCGTTCCCCCTCCTGGTACACCCGGCGGTGGCCAACCAGGGCCAGGCCGACGTCTTCCTCGGGGGCCACGGCCCAGACCAGCAGGTTACGTAGCAACCGACGCGCGGGCTGATCGCCTGCTTCCTGCTGACCGGCAGGAGCCTCCCAGAAAGCCAGTTCCCAGAGGCGCCGTCCCCCGAACCAGGCCACATGTCCGGCCCCGTGGTGGCCGAGCACCAGCAAGGGGACCTCGCGCCCCTGGCTACCGGCCAGCCTCGGCCGTGCCGACAGAAGAGTCACGTTGCCCGGCAATGTGGTGGTCTGCAAGACCCGAGTCAGAGGTGGCAGTTTGACCAAATCCCGTCTGTACCCGGGCAGGTGGTCGTGGGTAACTCCTTCCAGGAGTGGGTGATGACCCGCGCTCGGGGCTGGTTGCATAACCCACTCGCCATCCAGCCAGCGGACCGTTTCCAACTTCACCGGCAGCACAGCCGCCAGGGCTTCCGGCGGCGGAGCGAAGGCTGTGCGGCTGCGTGGAGCGCTGCGCGCTGGACTGTCCTCCCCCAACACTACCAGGCCGAGGCCGGCGGCAACGGCCTCACGCAACTGCGGCCAAGACAGTTGCTGCCGCACATCCTGCCAGCCCGTCAGGATTAGAGCGTCCCACTGGCGCCATGCCGCCACATCTCGGGGTGGGACCCAGACTGTTCCGCTGTCAGCAAACACGAGGCCGCGGTGTCCTGCGTAGACCACCGCTAGTTCCAGCCGGTCCTCACTGTGGGCCGCTCGAGCCAGGAACCGGCTGTCCCAGCTCGGTCTGCCCGCCAGCAGGAGCAGACGGGCACGCTCCTTGCGGACGGTAATGGCGATGGTCGCCTTGTTGTTGCTGAGGTAACGCTCGTTGGCGAGGGGTGCAATTTCCAGTTCGTAGACCTGCAGTCCCGGCTTGGAGGGTACGAAGGGCAACTCCAAGCGCGTGATGCCTTGGCCCGGATCGCTGTCGACTGTGGTCTCGACCACCAGCTCCTGCCCCGACCGCAACGTCACGTGAATGCGCCGGTCCGACGTTTCTTCCGTAAACCGTTCGGACACGGCAACTTCCACGATCACCTCATCGCCCTCGAAGGCGATGTCGGGGTAGCGTAGATTCTGAATGGTGCGGTCGGCCGGGCCCTGGGGATCACCCACCCCGACGGCCAGGAACGCCGCGACACCGAGATTCACCTCGCGGTCACTCCGTGTGCGCATGACTGCCGTGTCGTTGCCGTCACCCATCAAGATCAAGGCGCGGAGTGGACGCTCGGCCCAACGGGAAGCAACCTCAGCGAGGAGAGCGTGGTGGTCGCTGCCCACCGACAGTGGCGGTGCGGTGGCCGTGTCCAGGACAAGCGGACGCAACGGCTCGACCCCGTTGCCACGCAGCAGGGTTACCCGAACCGGTTCTGGGCGGCGGCGCATGAGGCTGTCCAGAGCCGTGACCAGCTGTCTGGCTCGTTCCCAGCGGGTCTGGCCGGATTGCCCGTCGGCTAGGACCATACTGGCCGAGTCCTCCAGCACGATCACGCCCTCGGCCGGCCTTTGCTCTTCTCGGGTCCGGAAAAGGGAAGGGCCAGCCAAGGCCAACAGTAGGGTGATCAGAGCCGCACAACGTAGTGTTATCAACCAGACGCGGAGCGGATGGGGAGCCGGTGGTTCACTCCGGTCGTACTGGCGGCGTGTCCAGGCGAACGCGGCTAGGGCAGCCGCCACCAGGAGAGGCCAGCCCCAGATCGGAATCGCCCATTCGATGTGCAATCTGACCTCCCGGAGAGGTAAGGGACGATTGACACAGGCCCGGTGAAGCATGCGTCTGGATGCCCGTTCACGCCTTGCTCGGCTCCTCCTACCGGTCCCGCGTCAACTCGTCCATCTTCTTCAACCCTTCCAGCAACAGAAGATCGAGACTCACGTCCAGTAGAATATCCTCGTCCTCGGGTAAGCGGCCGGCAAAGAAGCGGAATTCACCCTCGGTGAAGGAAATGACCTGGGTGACGACTTCACGGATCTGATCCCGCACGACCTTTTGCAGTGTTTGCTGGTTCACCGAACCAGCCTCGAGGAAGATCTGCCCGATGCGCTGTTGTTGCATGGACAAGCCCGCCCGCAGGTTGGCGCCCAGAAGTTGTGATTCACTGATGTAACCCAGGCGGAGAAGCCGCTCACCGAGCCTCTCGGATGGACCACGCCGGCGGGCATAGATCAGCTTACCCTCATGGAAGTACACCCAGGCTCGGTCACTGCCGGTGT